>JAISWV010000310.1 GCA_031270755.1 Synergistaceae bacterium | reverse complement strand
GCTCGACCCTACAAAGACGGTACAGAACGCCAACGCTGTCGTGCTCTCCGGCGGAAGCGCTTTTGGCCTTGCGGCGGCAGACGGTGTAATGGAGTTCCTGGAAAAGAAAAAGATCGGATTTGACGTGGGGCTCACGGTGGTGCCCATCGTTCCCGCCGCCGTTCTGTTCGACCTCGATCTGGGAGATGCCTTTGTTCGGCCGGATAAATCTTGGGGTTACAAAGCAGCCGAAAACGCTTTCGCGGACCTCCCTTGGAAAGACGGCAACACGGGTGCGGGAACGGGAGCGACGGTCGGCAAAGGAACATCGGTAATAGGAGGAGCCCCTATGAAAGGCGGACTCGGTTCCTGCGCCTTTAAATTCGGGGGCTTGATAGTGGGCGCGATGGTCGCGGTCAACGCGGCAGGTAACGTGACAGACCCCGCGACGGGCGCTATCGTGGCAGGTGCTGTCGTGGCGGACGCTATCGGCAAAAGTAATGTTTTCATAGACATCGAAACCTGGACGATGGATGATCGCTACGAATTCCCAAAAGCCGCGGAAAACACGACCATCGGAATCGTCGTTACCAACGCGGGCCTCAACCAAGCACAAGCGAAAAAATTGGCGGAAATGGCTCAAGACGGCTTTGCGAGGTCGATCAAGCCGGCCCACACTGCTTCCGATGGAGACACGATCTTCGTTCTTTCACTGGGTGGAGTGGAATCGAAGTCGATGGTTTGGAGAAACGTCGAGGTGAACATGAACTTGCTTGGGGTGCTGGCCGTAAATGCGATGCAGACCGCAATTGTCAATGCCGTCGCCGGCGCGGAGACGCTTTTGGGCGTGAAGGGCGCCGCCTCGCTGGCAACGGCGCCGAAACAACCCGTAAAGGTCTCCTTGCGCTAAGGAGGCTAAGGAGGCGGGGGTCGATTTTTTTGCCATATAGTTATTGACAAGAGGCCATCACGCTTGTAAAATGCAACGAATAAACAAAAATGGCCAATTTTTGTGAACAGTCATATTTAGGAACATGTCATACAACAAAACGCTCAAATTTTATGCTTAATGAAAATTTATGTTTTTAGTATATTTAATAGGAGGAGAGTAACATGAGAAAAATTTTGACGTTGGTTGTGGTTTTATCTCTCTGTTGTGGAAGCCTCGCTTTCGGTGCCGAGCCCATCAAGATCGGCATCATCGCCCCTCTCACCGGCGGTGTGGCCATGTATGGAATCCAAGCTAAAAACGGCGCGGAGCTCTATACCAAAACCTTCAACGCGGCAGGCGGCGCGGGCGGCCGAAAAATCGAACTGGTCATTTACGACGACAAAGGAGACCCCACCGAAGCCTTGAACGCGTACAACAAGCTCGTCACGGCCGATGAAGTCGCGGCTTTGATCGGCCCGGTCACGAGTTCGCCTACTTTCGGTGTGGCCGAGGCCTCCGCGAGCGACAACATTCCCGGCATCACGGGCACGGCCACCCACCCGGACGTGACGACCTACGGAAAGAACTACTTCCGCGCCTGTTTCGAGGATCCTTTCCAAGGCGGTACGATGGCCAAGTTTGCCGCCGCAAAATTGAGCGCAAAGAAGGCGGCTGTCATCTACAACGTCTCCGACGCCTACTCTACGGGCCTTTATAACGCCTTCAACGCCAGCGCCGCCGAAGTCGGCCTGGAGGTGGCAGCAGCGGAAAGCTACGCCACCGACGACGTGGACTTCAATGCGCAGCTCACTCGCATCGCGGCCCTGGCCCCCGACGTCCTCTTCATACCGGACTATTACAACAAGGTGTACCTCATCAGTTCCCAGGCGAGGAAAGCCGGTATCACAGCCACCTTCCTGGGGGTGGACGGAGCCGACGGGATCCTGGCGATAGAGGGCGCGGACACCTCGGTCTTCGAGGGCCTGCATTTCGCGAACCACTACTTCAGCGGCGATCCCTCCCCCCTGGTGCAGGACTTCCGCAAAAACTACGAGGCCGACTACGGCTCTACGCCCTCCTCTCTCGCCGCTCTGGGTTACGATGCCGCATTCATCCTCCTCGAGGCCATCAAGAAGGCCGCCGCGGACGGCGTGGAAATCGGGGCGACCCCCGAATCCTACCAGGCGGTCATCGATAAAATGGCGGCCACCGACCTGGACGCCGTGACGGGGCACATGACCTTCAAGAACAACAACCCCGTGAAGGAGGTCTCCATCATCAAAATCGAGAAAGGCGCTTACGCTTTCGCTGAAAAATATTGAGGAATTGCCGTTTTTTAAATTTTTAAGCAGTCGGCGGCGCAGAGGCGCGAAAGACGCGTTTTAGCCCTGCTTCCGCCGGTTTTTTATTTTATTGGGTAAAGGACTGTTTTATGATGACCCTCGTGTATCTGATGATAAATGGCCTTCAGATAGGAAGCATATACTCTCTTGTGGCGCTGGGATACAGCATGGTCTATGGGATCGTGAAGCTGGTCAATTTCGCCCACGGCGACATTATCATGGTGGGTGCCTACAGCACCTGGTACCTCATGTCCCATTTTTCCGTCCCCGCGTGGATTGCGGCGCTGGCTTCCGTCGTCATATGCTCCGTTCTCGGCATGCTGATAGAGAAGATAGCCTACAAACCCTTGCGAAAGTCCGGCAGGCTCTCGCTTTTAGTGACGGCCATAGGGGTGAGCCTGCTGCTGCAGAACGTGGTACAGTTGTTGTTTTCGGCGAACCCCAGAATGTTCGCGAATATGTTCACGGGAACGGTGACGGTGGGCGAAAGGCAGTTTTCCAACGCCACGACCGTGACTATAGCGGTGTCCATCGCCATCATGGCCGGGCTTACCTTGTTGGTGAAGAAGACCAAAATAGGCAAAGCCATGCGGACCGTCTCGGAAGACAACGAAACGGCGCAGCTCATGGGTATCAACGTCAACAACACCATTTCTTTCACCTTTGCCCTGGGCTCGGGCCTGGCCGCTGTGGGGGCCATTTTCTATTGCTGTTCTTATTCGCAGATACAGCCCACCATGGGATCGATGCTGGGCCTCAAAGCCTTCGTGGCGGCCGTCTTGGGGGGCATAGGCTCCCTCCCGGGCGCCATGACCGGCGGGCTGTGCATCGGAATCGCCGAGAGCCTCACCAAGGGCTACATCAGCTCCCAGCTGACCGACGCGGTGGTGTTCGGAATATTGATCGTCGTGCTGCTGGTAAAGCCCTCGGGAATTTTCGGACGGCCCCAAAGCGAGAAAGTGTGAGGGCGGCATGACGACGCGATTGCTCAAAAACGTCCCCTTCAGATACGCGCTCAACGCCGCCGCCGCCGCGGGACTGTACATCGTCCTCATGATTCTCATCGACACTAAAGTTTTGAACCGTTACCAAGCGCTGATGCTGATCCCCATCGGGTTCAACATCATTCTGGCGGTGAGCCTCAACCTCTCGGCCGGCTTTATGGGCCAGCTGCCCCTGGGGCACGCCGGGTTCATGTCGGTGGGCGCTTACACCGCGGCGCTGTTTTCCATGTCGGTGAACCTTCCCACCAACCTGGAACTTCCCCTGGCTCTGGTCCTGGGCGGCCTGGCGGCGGCGGTCTTCGGCGTGCTCATCGGCCTGCCGGCGCTGCGGCTCAAGGGCGATTACCTGGCTATCCTCACCTTGGGCTTCGGCGAGATCATACGGGTGATCATCTTGAACCTGAAATTCACCGGCGGCGCTTACGGTCTCAGGGGCATCGGCAGGCAAACCACCGTCACTTGGGTCTACATTTTCGTGCTCATCACGCTGTTCGCTCTCAGCACCCTCATCAAATCGCGCCACGGCCGGGCCATCCTCTCCATACGCGAGGACGAAATCGCGGCCGAGGCGTCGGGGATCCCCACCACCTACTACAAGGTCTTGGCCTTTTCCGTATCGGCCGCCTTCGCCGGCGTCGCCGGAGGGCTTTACGCCCATTATCTCAGTATCCTGGACCCCTCGTCTTTCGGGTTCATGAAGTCGGCGGAGATACTGGTGATCGTGGTCTTGGGCGGGCTGGGGTCGCTCTTCGGCTCGGTGGTGTCGGCGACAGTCTTGACGATTCTGCCGGAGCTTTTGCGGGGTTTCGCGGAGTACCGCATGGTGATCTACTCCCTTTTGCTGGTGGCGGTCATGATCTTCAAGCCCTCCGGACTGTGCGGCCGTTACGATTTTTCTCTGGGAGACACCTTGGACGATTTCTTCGCACTGCTGCGGGACAAGCTCCTGAAAAAAGCAATAAAAGAAGCGCCTGCGGAAGCGGAAGGGAAGTGAGTACATGACGCCCGTTCTCGACATATCGAACCTGGGGATAAATTTCGGCGGCCTTCAGGCTCTGGACGACTTCAACATACAGGTGCGGAACCGGGAGATCGTGGGGCTCATAGGGCCCAACGGCGCAGGCAAGACCACGGTATTCAACGTGCTCACCAACGTGTACCAGCCGTCCAAAGGCGGAATCCGCCTGACGGGCAAAAACATCCTGGGGAAATCCACCCACGAGGTCACCCGGAACGGCATCGCCCGGACCTTTCAGAATATCCGGCTGTTCAAGTCTCTTTCGGTGCTGGACAACGTGAAGATAGGTCTGCACAACAGCATGACTTATTCCCTGTTCTCGGCCTGGCTGCGCCTCCCTTCTTATTGGAAGGAAGAAGCCGCGGCGGCGAAACTTGGCCGGGAGCTTTTGGCCGTGTTCGATATGGAGGAATTGTCGGACGCTCCTGCCGGAAGCCTGCCCTACGGAGCCCAGCGCCGCCTGGAGATCGTCCGGGCTCTGGCGACGAACCCCAAGGTGCTGCTGCTGGACGAGCCCGCGGCGGGGATGAACCCCTCGGAGACGGCGGAGCTCATGCGCACGATCCATGACGTCCGGGACAAGTTCGACGTGGCGATCATTTTGATCGAGCATGACATGAGCCTCGTCATGGGCATGTGCGAGCGTATTTTGGTCTTGAACTACGGTCTCATCATCGCTCAGGGAACACCCGACGAGATCAAGAACAATCCGTTGGTCATCGAGGCATATCTCGGACAGCAAAGAGGAGAGTAAAAAAAGAAATAGAGGAAGGTAAGGAAATTCATGCTCAAAGTGGAAAATATGGATGTTTATTACGGCTCTATACACGCCGTGAAGAACGTTTCCTTCGAGGTGGCCCAGGGGGAGATCGTCACCTTGATCGGGGCGAACGGCGCGGGCAAGAGCACCATCTTGAAGACCGTCTCGGGGCTCCTGCGCTCGAAGGGCGGCAGAATCAGTTTTATGGGCGAGGATATCAGCTCATACGAACCCTATAAACTCGTGCAAAAAGGTCTTTCCCATGTGCCGGAAGGGCGGAAGATATTTCAACAGCTGGTGGTGGAGGAAAACCTCGAGATGGGCGGATACATCCAGGCGAAGGAAAAAAACAAGGGCACTTTGGGGGACGTTTACCGGCGTTTTCCCCGAATCGAGGAGAGACAGCGGCAGATAGCGGGCACGCTGTCGGGCGGAGAGCAGCAGATGCTGGCCCTGGGACGTTCGATGATGTGTCTTCCGCGGCTGATGATGATGGACGAGCCGTCTATGGGCCTCGCTCCCGTGCTGGTGCAGCAGATCTTCGACATCATAAAAGAACTCAACAAGGCGGGGGTGACCATTCTGCTGGTGGAGCAGAACGCCAGAATGGCGCTTTCCGTGGCCCATCGGGGCTACGTGCTGGAGACGGGCAAGATCGCCATGAAGGCGGACGCGAAAGACCTCCTCAACAACGACGAAGTGAAAAAAGCCTACTTGGGCGGGTGAAGACGATGTACGATGAAGAGTTCCTATCTGCGGTGAAGGATATCGATGCCGTTGTCGACGCGAGCCGGGAAGATCAAATTGCGGTGACCCAGGAATTTTTGAAGATCGAGTCCTATAACCAAATTACCCGACACCTATTCTCTCAAGGCCATCAAGGAATCCGGCGTTCTTCTCACGCGCCGCATCCGGCTTTTCTTCGGCACGACGGAGGACTACGGCGGATGGAATTGTGTGCGCGCCTATGCGACCGAACGCCGGTCCGGGGGCGGACGTCCTGACCAAGACTCCGCACCAGGGCGGGGAGGAGATCGAGGAGAAGGTCGACGCCAAATTCAAGGACGCGGGCCTGGCTGCCACCCTGACGGGAGGCGGCGTTCCTTACACCGTTCCCATGGACTCCGAGATCATGACTGAGCTGCTGCGTGGTCTGTCTGGGTACGTCATTTCAATCAAGCCGTGTTTAAGCAACAGTTTCAGGACGGAATTGGTAAAATGTTCTCGATCGTTCAATCCGCTTGCTGTCGAAATTTGTCGGGCGGCGCATCCGACAAGCCGCGTTTTCGTTGCACGATAGCCGCAAATTGGTTTGCCTTTCGGTCGTTGACAAACCTGATTTCCTGCCAAGCGGCAAACGCCCTTGGTATTCCGCTTCCGATGCCACTGTAAGGCAACAGGTAAAAGGCATGGGACGCCAGAGACGAATTTCGCAAATTCGACACCCCGTAGTGAATCTGTTCGGTATCCAGGTGATTGGGAAGACAACCTGGGCTGACGATCTCTACCCGGTCGGCAAAAAGCAGCAACCGGATGGGCGCGTAGATAAAATAGTCGCGATGTATCAGAGCGTTTACCAATAATTCTTCAAAAACAGCCTCTGGAATTTCCAGCACGCTCTGGCTGTTGAAACTGGAGCCGCTCGGTATGTGATGCAGATTGCGCCTGATAAAGGCCATACTTCGGTTGTATTGCTCCACAAGCGTACCGTCGATTTCTTCTCTGTCGATGTAACTGCTGCCGCTGATTACTGTGCCGGGGAAATTTACCGCTTTTACCATAAAAGCCGGCTTGAAAATCTGCGGCATCTTGCCGAAAAGCAGAATTCCGGCCAAGGTGGGGGTTTCGTTGCGCGATAAATTGAGATTCCTCAAAAGCCGTGATAATTCTCGAGAGGTCGGTTCAATTTTTCCGCGATACCTCCGCTCAAAATAACTCGCAAACTTTTCCAAGTCAATGTCGTTGGAAGATGCCGATGTAACCGGCGTTTCGTCGGCATAGATCAAACCTGAAGACTGGAAAAGCCTCTGCATTTCTTCCCTGGACGTTACGCTGCGTTTATCGGCCCCATTCTTGACCCATATTCTTCCTTGTGTATCCACGTAGGGTTTATTCAACCCTTTTTCCACAGTTACGATCATGACCAGCCCATTTTTCACCGAAACGTTTTCGGATATGGGGTTTACAGGCGGGTGAACATTTTGCGACGCCGCATTTGAAAGCATCTGGTTGAGCCGTGAGATGTCGCTTTTTAAAAGCCCTTTGACTTCTCCGTTATCGGAAACGCCAATAAACAACCGGCCCCCTTCGCTGTTGGCGAAAGCAATCAGTTCTGAAGCCAGAGCGTCGGTGTTCGTAAAGTTCAGCTTGAATTGATGGCGGCTGTCCTCTCCCCGCGAGACCTCCATCATCAATTGAGTTTCATTCATTCTTTAACAAAAACCCCCTCTTTACATGTCAGCATATTTTGACGTGCCAAGTATAGCAGACCGAATAAATCAGTATGACGAAATTCTCTAACCAACGTGTTGTGGGTGAGAAAAGCGAAAGGCGCGATTGTCGTCTAAGGGTCGGAGCGCAGCGGGGCCAGCCAGCCGACCAGCATCAAAAGCACCCCCAGCCCGAGGAACGAGAAAACTCGGGTCAGCGTGCCCGTCCCGGCCAAGTCGGCGAAGAGAAGTTTCAGGACGTTTCGGAGCGGTCGTTCCCCTTGGGGAGCACGGGACCGGGCGCCACGGCATTGACGATCAAAACCAGGAACAACACCAACAGCAGGTCGATCCAATAAGAAGATCGGCCACGCCAAGATGCCC
>JAISWV010000298.1 GCA_031270755.1 Synergistaceae bacterium | reverse complement strand
CTTCTCGGCTATCAGCAGGTGGGTCTGCCCGTTGTCTCCCACGTTGGCCTGTTGCCCGGTGAGAATCAGGTCGAATGCGTTTTTCTCATTGAAAACGTTTTCTTCATGGACGTTTTTGGCGTTTTTGGCGAACCCGCAGATCTTGCCGGCCACAAGGTCCGGCCGGAAACGCAGATCTTCCGAACAGGCCGCGCGGACCACCCGGGAGTATCCTATCGCAAACAGGTTCTTGGCCACGTGGTCGTCGATGTCCTCGTCTACGGTGAGGGCGGTCGATTCCGTTTCCCGGCCCAGGGCCCGCGCGTCGTCCGCCAGACGAAGCGCAAGCTCCAGCGCCGATTCGTCGTAAGCGCCCAGTGTTTTTTTCATGAACGAGGGAAATTTGCCTCCCTCTAGGCAACTCCACTCCTGGGCCGTCACGTCGTCCAGGTTCCAGGCGGTTTTGAAACAGGCAAGCAATTTCAGCATCGGCATCGGCAAAATCGATGTTTCCTTTCATGTTTCAAGCTGAACAAAAACATTGAGGCTCCGCCTCATACCCGGCAAGCGTGTAAATCGTGATTCACAGGCCGGTATAGTCGTCCAAATCAAATTCTACTGGGGCCAGTTCAGCGAGCGCTCGAGAGCGGTACACCACACGCCGAACTGTTTCTCGTACTTCCGCGCCTCCTCCGGGCTGGAAGAAAAGGTCTGTAAACCGCTCCGGTACTGAGCGTCCAGCGACTCTTCGCTCCACAAGCCGATCTGCATTCCGGCGATTTCGGCCGCTCCCAGCGCCGTCAGCTCCACCGTGGCCGGCCGTCTCAGTTGGCGCTTCATGACGGAGGAAAGTATTTGGCAGAAAATATCGCTCTTCGCCAGGCCTCCGTCGATTCGCATGTCGTTGATGGCGATGCCCAGCTCGTCGGTCATGGCGTCCGCGATATAACGGATGAAAAACGCGATGCCCTCCAGAGTGGCCCGCATGATGTGCTCCCTTCCGCAGGACTCTGAAATGCCCATGATCGCGGCCCGGGCGGTCGGATCCCGTTGCGGGTGGAGCGTCCCGAACAGCGTGGGCAGCACCACCGCCCCCCGGGAATCCTCCACGCTGGCGGCCAGTGCGTCGATTTCCTTGTAGCTCTCCAGGGCGAACACTTTTTTGATCCAGCGCTGGAAGGTTCCGGTGGTGGGGACGTAACATTCCGCCACGTAGGTCGGCACGCCCGCCAGCCTCCAACCCAGCAGAATCGAGTGGCTGCGGCCGGGCGGCAGGCTTTCGTGTCCGATGTTCAGGTCCAGGAACGCTCCGGTTCCGTTGGTGCACTTGCAGTCGCCCCGGTTGGTGACCCTCTGCGCGAAAAGCGACGCGTGCTGATCGGCGATCACGCAGGTGATGGGAATCTCCGCTCCGAAGAGGCTCTTGTCGGTGACGCCGTAAGAAGCGGCGTTGTCCAGCACCAGAGGCAGGCTGCCGGAGGGCAGTTCCAGATATTCGAACAGCCGTTCGGTGGGCTTGAAATGATGAAAATCCACGAGCCCATCCAACATGGCGTGGTCGATGCTGGTGCAGTAATTTTTGCATCCGGTCAGGCGGTATATCAGCCAGCTGTCCACGGACCCGTAAAGCAGGTCTCCCTTCACGAGGGCCTCATGGAAGCCCTCTATGTTTTCGTCCATCCATTTGATGATGAAAATGCCGCTGGTCGCCTTGCTGCGCCCCAGGTCGCTGAAGACGTAGTCCATCATTCCGTCCCGCTGGAGCCTGTCCGTAAGGTAGCCCATCCGGGTGTCCTGCCAGCTCACAGCCCTTCCCGAGGGTTTGCCGGAATCTTTTTCCCAGGCGAGAAGCGTGGAGCGTTGAGCGGCGATTCCCATGCAGGCGATTTCGTCCGCCTCGATTCCGGCTTTTTGGATGGACTCGCGGCAGGCCTCCACGGTTTTTTCGAAGATCTCCTCGCTGTCCAGTTCGGCCCTGCCGCAGCTCGTGCTGTACAAAGCGAGCTCCCGATAACCTGAGGAAACGACATTCAAGTTTTTATCGAAAATAAAGGCCTTTGTTCCCGTCGTGCCCTCGTCCACGGCCAAAACGTATTTTTTTTTACTTTTACTTTTACTTTTACTTTTTTCGCCCATGCCGCGCTCCTCCCCGTTCGTTTCGATTTACGACCTGCTCGACCCGGAGGGAGGCCGGAGCCCCCCATAGAAGTTCATGTGCCGGCTCACCGGTTCATAGGCCGAGATATGCCGCCTTCACGTGCGCGTTGTCGCGCAGTTCCGTTCCGGACCCCTCCAGCGCCAGTTCTCCGTTCTCGATCACGTAGCCGTAGTCGACGATCTTCAAGACTTGATTGACGTTTTGCTCTACGAGGAGAATGCTGACGCCCTCTCGATTCAATTCTTTCACGGTCTGCATCAAAGTGTCCACGACAATGGGGGCGAGCCCCAGAGAAAGTTCGTCGATCATCAACAGCTTGGGGTCGCTCATGAGGCCCCGGGCAATGGTGAGCATCTGCTGCTCTCCCCCGCTGAACGTTCCGGCAATGCGGTGGCGGTTTTCTCTCAACACGGGAAAAAGCTGGAATACCCGCTCGATGTTCCTGTCGATGCGGGCTGCGTCCTTTTTGAAGCGATACGCTCCCATCTTCAGGTTTTCCAGCGCCGTCATCTCATAAAAGAGTTTTTTTCCTTCCGGCACCATCGCGATTCCCAAAGCGGCAACGGCTTTCGGCTGCCAGCCGGTGATATCCCGGCCTTCGAACTCTATCTTTCCGGCGCAGGGTTTGTCGAGGCCGGAAATGGCCCGCAGCAAGGTGCTCTTCCCCGCGCCGTTGGCGCCAACCACAGCCACCAAGCGTCCTTCGTCGATGGCGACGTCGATACCCTCCAACACCCGAAGGCCGTCCACGACAACGCATAAATTCGTGATTTCAAGAAGCATCGTATTCTTCCCCCAAATACGCTTTTACCACCAACGGGTTCTTCGAGAGCTCGTCCGGCTTGCACTCCGCGATGATTTTCCCGTAGTCCAGCACGTACACTCGTTCGCAAATACTCATGATGACCTTGATGACGTGCTCGATGATGAGAAACGTGGGCTTCAGCTCCCGGCGGATCCGAAGAACCAGGTCCACCATCTCCGAAACCTCGGTGGAGTTCAGGCCGGCAAAGAGCTCGTCCAGCAGCAGAAGTTCGGGCTGTGTGGCCAGCGCGGCCGTCAGCTCCACCCGTTTGCGGTCGAACATCGTCAGTTTGTCGATCAGAGTGCCCTCTTTTCCCTGGAGCCCCGTAAAGGCGATGAGCTTCTCCGCTTCCTGCCGCGCGGCGGCTCTGTTCATCGTACGGCAATACGTGCCGATCATTACGGACTCCAGTACATCCAGTTGAGGGAAGAGCTGCGCGTGCTGAAAAGTGCAGGCGATCCCCGCTTTGTTGATCTTGGAGGTGGGCAGTTTCGTCAGATCCTTGTCTTTGAAGCGGATGAAGCCCGAGTCGGGTCTCACGAACCCGTCGATGATTTGGAACAGGGTGGATTTTCCGGCACCGTTGGGCCCGATCAAACCCACGATTTCGTGCCGATTTACGTGCAAGCTCACGTTCGAGTTCGCCACTAGGCCGCCGTATCGCTTGGTGATGCCCTCGATCTCGAAAAACATGGCTCACTTCTCCTTTTGAGGCGTCAGCGCCCTAATCGCCATGGCGAAAGATCGCTTGAGGTTGATGCTGACGATTCCGTTGGGCTTGAACAGCATAAAAACAATCAAGATGATGCCGTACAGAGTGGAAGCCAAAGGAGCGTATCTGGCCCCCAGCGTGCCGCGGATGAATTCTTCCAATAAAATCAGAACGGAACCGAAAATAGGTCCCCAAGCGTATCCCATGCCGCCGATAATGGTAACCATGATGATTTTTTCCGAAATGATGGGGGAGAGGTAATTCGGGTCCACCACCTGGATGTAATAGGTGATGAACGACCCCACCACCGATGCGATCATCGCGGCGATGACGGAGGAGACGGTTTTGTATTTCACCACGTCCACTCCCAGCGAACGCGCCAGGTGAATGTTCTCTCGGATGGCGACGAACATGCTTCCCATGCGCGAGCGCCGCAAATACGCGAAAAATATGGAAACAGCCACGGCCATGGCAATAGCCGCGTAGAAAAAATACACGCGCCCCACGATGGGACGAAAAATTTTCAAGCCCGTGATGCTGTTGGTGACGGGAGTCCACTGCATTGCGATGGTGCGGATAACCTGGGCCAGGGCGATGGTGGATATCGTGAAAAAGAAACCGGTCAGCCTGGAGCTGATGGCGCCCAGCAGCAGACCGAAAAAAGCCGACAGGACGATTCCTGCGGCCAGCCCCACAAGGGGGTTCAACTTGAGCTTCACCATGGCCACCGCCAGAGCGTATCCGCCCAAGCCGTAAAAAGTGGCGTGTCCCAAGGAGAACATTCCGGTAAGCCCCGACAAAATATTCCACGTCTGCGCCAAAACAATATAAGACGCCACCATAATAACCAGATGCATCGGCAACAACGCGGCGCCGCCTTTGTAAAAAAACGGAATGAGCAGCACCGGAACGATCAATACACATACAAGGATATTTTTGGGAGTTATCCAGTCTCCTATCCATTCTGTCTTTGCATTCTGCACCTGCTTTGCCTCCTATACCGCTCGCGAAATGCTTTTTTTGGATACGAACACGCCGTTAGGCAGGAAAGTGAGGATGATGACGAAAAGGATGAAAAGAATCGCGTCATGCCACGTCGCGGCAAATATATTCGCCATCGTCGAGATGAGGCCCACCAAAAGCCCCGCGTAAAATCCGCCCTTCAGATTCCCCATGCCGGCAATCACGCACACCAGGAAGCCGATCAACTGGTAGTAATGGCCGGCAGTGGGTTCCAGCACGAACTGCAGCGAGATCATGACAGCGGCGATTGCCGTGATCACAAAGCTGATGCCGAAACCGGCGTTGATGATCTTCTCCGGGTCGACGCCCATCAAAGAGGCCGCCTCTTTTTGCTGCACCACGGCCCGGATCGTCATGCCCAGCCATGTACGCTTCAGAAAGGTGGAAAAACCGATCAACACCACGGATGAAACGATGAAGGTAAGAATGTTCAATTTGCTGATCACTAAAATACCGCCCGCGAATGGAATTTTCCAAGTCGGAGGAATGCCGGCCAGCAGGCTTCGAGGCAAAGCGCCGACGATGAAAAGAACGACGCTTTCAAGCACCAAAGCGACACCGGACGTGATGATGATCTGCACGTTGGGGTCCGCGCTTTTGAGCAGGGTCGCGCGCAGAAAATAGCCGACGAAAAAATAGAGCACGACCAAGATAGGCACCGCCGCAGCCGCGTGCAGTCCAAAGTGGTGCATTCCGGCGTACATGATGTACATCCCCACCATCACGAACGCCCCATAGGCGAAGTTCATCATCCGCAGCGCGCCGAATTGAAAGGAAAAAGCGGCCGATACCAGACCGAACAGACTGCCGGTACACAGGCCGTTGATGATTATGGTCGTCCATATCGCCACATTCACAGTCTATCCCTCCGATTTTTTCCAAGTATGAACGAACGCCCATACCTGGATGGATTACTGTACAGAGAAACATCGATTATTCAGGGGCCTCGGGGGGCCCGCAAAGGCGCAAGCCTCGGCGGGTTCCGCCCCCCTGAGCTTCAATTCAGTATCAAAGTTTGGAAGGATCCCAGGGAATGACGGGCTCTCCGACCTTGATCTCGTCCGTACCGACGGTAACCAGCGCTCCTTTTTGCCACTGACCGACGGCCAGCGGATCACCGGCGCCCACGTTCCTGTGATGCTCGTCGAATTTGACGCCCCAGTAATTGGGATACTTCCCCTTGGGGATATCGGCGCCTTCGATGGCCTCCCGTATCTTATCCGCGTCGTAGGCTCCGGCCTTTTCGATCATGTCGATCATGAACAAAGTGGCGGAGTACGTTTGAGTGGCGTGGGTGAGAGGATACCAGCCGTGCTTGGCTTTGTAGCCCTCGGCGAACTCTTCGAGCCCCGGAGCGTTGTCGCGCTTGATGAAAGGATGAGTGTAGGACAGCACGAGGCAGCCGTCCACCACCTCCGCGCCCTGAGCGCCGAAGTCCGGCTGGTCATAGATCAGACCCATGGCGAAAAGCATGGGGGGCTCGTAGCCCATCTCCACCATTTTTTTACGGAAGGGAACTCCGTCCACGGACCCTTGGCAGGGAATGAGAACGTCGATTTTATTGCTTTGCAGGTTCGCGACGAGAGCGGTGAAGTCTTTGCGGTCCAGGGGATATCCCTCTTCGAAGACGGGAGTGATGCCGACAGCTTTCAAACCCTCACGCGCCGCGTTGGCCACGTACTCGTAGTTCGCGTTCCAGATCAGCGCGACTCTGAGGTTCTC
>JAISWV010000283.1 GCA_031270755.1 Synergistaceae bacterium | reverse complement strand
GACCGTAAAAGCAAACCTCGGGAGCCCATCACGGCCAAACTGGTCGCCAACTTGATCACGACCAGCGGAGCGGACCGGGTGATCACGGCCGATCTGCACGCCGGGCAGATTCAGGGATTTTTCGACATCCCCGTCGATCACTTGACGGGAGTGCCTCTCTTGGCCTCTTACTTCAAAGAGACCTTCGAGGCCGAGCTGAAAAAGGGCGAGGTCGTCGTCGTGTCTCCCGACGTGGGAGGCGTGGTCCGGGCCCGGCACTTCGCGGTCATGTTGAAGGCCGACCTGGCCATCGTGGACAAAAGACGTTCCTACGAGGTCGCAAACTTCTGCGAGGTCATGGACATCATCGGCGAAGTTCAGGGAAAAGCGGCCATTTTGGTGGATGACATCATCGACACGGCCGGAACAATCTGCAACGCCGCCGCCGGATTGAAGCAGCGGGGGTGCAAAGCGGTCTACGCCTGCGCGACCCACGCGGTCCTCTCTGGGCCCGCGATGAAGCGTATCAACGGCTCCGGGATTGACAAACTGGTTTTTTCCGATACTATTCCCCTGCCGGAGTCCAAGAGATCCGAGCGTTTGACGCAGCTCTCCATCGCGCCTCTTTTCGCCGAAGCGATATTGAGAGTTCACAGCGACCGCTCGGTCAGTAGCTTGTTCGATAAACTATAATATACGGCAACCGTTCAAACCTTGGGCGGTAATTTTTTGGATTGGGAGTTGTGTGGTATGTCTGAGCTAGTAACGATAGTGATGGAGCCCAGAGTCAAAAGCGGGAAGGGCGCGGTAGGAAAGCTCCGCAAAGAGGGGTTCACGCCCTGCGTGTTTTACGGCCCGGAGCTGTCCGAGCCCGTTGTCGGCAAGGTGGATACGGCGCGAGTCACTCGCCTTTTGAGCGCGGGACATTGGGAGACCATGCGCATTTCACTGAAACTGCCTTCCGGCGAAGAAGAAATGTGCATCATCCGCGAGATACAGCGCAACCCTCTCACGGGAAAGTTGGTCCACATCGATTTCATGCGCCTTCTGAAGGGGCGTAAGGTGACTGTGTACGTTCCCGTCCGCGTCCTTGGCAAAGAGGCCTGCCCCGGCATCAAAGAGGGCGGAGTCCTGGAGAACCTACACGAAATCGAAGTCGAGACCCTGCCCATGACCATTCCCGAGTTTATCGAGGTCGATATTTCCAACTTGGCTCTGGGCGGTATGATCCACGTCAAAGATCTTAAATTGGGCGAAGACCTGAGCCTTTTGGCCGATCCCGAAGAGGTCGTGGCCATCGTCGCGGTCCCGAAGATCGTGGAAGAAGAGACGGGTGGAGAGGAAAAAGAGGTCGAGGTCGTGGCCAAGGGCAAAGCGGCCAAAGCCGAGGAGTGAAAGTGATTCCGAATTTTTGATTTTAAGCGCATTATGGCGGGTGAGCCGTGAAACTTGTGGTGGGGCTGGGAAATCCCGGTCAAGAATACGTCTATACGAGGCATAACATGGGATGGGCCGCCGCCGATTATCTGGCGCAAAAACGTTCTTTGGGCCGCCCGGTGTCGAAGTTCAGAAGCGAATTTTGGAAGGACCGGGATTTTATTCTGCTCAAGCCGCTTACCTACATGAACCTCAGCGGTATGGCCGTACGGGAGGCCTTCGATTTTTACAAAATGGAAACGCCGGACGTGCTGGTGGTTTATGACGATACGGCTTTGCCTTTCGGCCGGCTGCGGCTTCGCGGCAAGGGCAGCGCGGGGGGACACAACGGCCTGACTTCCGTCATTTCCTGCCTGGGGACTTTGGAGGTTCCGCGTTTGCGTATCGGCATAGGAAGCGGCGCCGGAAACAAAATCGGCTGGGTGCTGGGGCACTTGCCCGAAGAAGACATGAAATGCCTGCCCGATATCCTGGAAAACACCGTGAAGGGAATTGAAGCGTGGCTCTCCCTCGACCTAGAACGGGCCATGAGCCAAGTAAACGTAAAGGCGGAAAAAGCGCAAAAAGAAGACGAGACAAAACGATAACCCAAGACCAAGAGCCGGCGCGATGGGAAATTTTCCTCGCACCGGCGGTAGAAATGGACGCGATGTACAGATGAGTACGCATATCGAGGATAAGAGTGAGAAAAAAAAAGAAAGCGACGAATTCTCCGACAAAGAACGCGAGCAATTGGGGAAAGTACTGGACCTGCTGTACGCTAAATTGAAGGAGTTCGACATCGCCACAGTCAAGGACGAACAGCATTTGCGGACTTTGATCATGGACAGGGTTCTGAAGACGGCGACGGAATTTTTCACCGTGAGAGTCACGAAAGAGAACGACCCGCAAGGAACCGCCATTCCTCTGATGAAGCTTCCGCAAGAGGAGCAGGAAGAATACCTCAACAAGCTCATGCTGAAAATTCTGGAAGATATCGAGGGCCCCGGCCCGGTTCTTCGGCGCAGCATCGCGAGGTTGATTCTCGACTACCGCCTGCTGCTTCGGATGAGGGAAAAGCTGGAGACCTTGGTGCTTTCATCCGTCAAACACCGTATCGCTTCGAAAGGCATTCGTCACCTGGAGAACAAATTGTCCACGGGAATGTTTTTCCTCCACACGTGGCCTTTGGCCAATGAAACCGAGCAGAAAAAGAAGTTTCTGGAGATACGGGAAAAGCTGCTGAAAGAAACTTTCGAGAATCCCGAAGCGTTAGTTGATAGTTGATAGTTGATAGTTGACAGTCGATGGAAAGGGAGTGACGTGCATGGCGGAGTCCGCAAGCAAGCCTACAGTGATGAGAGGCATCTTGCTTCCCTCCAAGATCCTGGATTACCTCAGCAAGGAGGACGTGGAGGAGAAGATAGAG
>JAISWV010000206.1 GCA_031270755.1 Synergistaceae bacterium | reverse complement strand
AAGCGGTTCGTGAAGGTGTAAAGCTCGTCACCGGATATGGTCCCATGAAGTTCGCCGCTTCAGAGGGAAAAATCCAAAGTGTCGCATTTAAGCGCTGCATTCGCGTATTTGATATCGATGGCAAGTTTGCCCCCGAGTACGACGAAACCGACAAACT
The DNA here is from genome assembly GCA_031270755.1 of Synergistaceae bacterium. GTDB lineage: Bacteria > Synergistota > Synergistia > Synergistales > Aminobacteriaceae > JAISLU01. The sequence goes on along the minus strand of JAISWV010000206.1, from coordinate 4,097 downwards.
GGGTCTTCCCTGTGACAGCGTGATTGTGTCTATTGGCCAAAAACCGTCCGACCCCGCCGTTTTTCGCAAGTTCGGGATCAAGACGTTATCTTCAGGGCACGTCGCTCTAGAGAATGCCGCAACTCAGGCGACGTCGGCGGACGGCGTATTTGCCGGGGGCGATCTGGTGAAATCGGAGGACGGGGGCAAGATCATCGGCGCAGTCGCCGCAGGGCAGAGGGCTGCTTACGCCATCGACGCCTATATCGCGGGCACAATCTCCAAACCTGAATGCGCAGCCCCAGGTAAACTGACTCTGCCTGAAAAATATTGTCTGACCGAGATTGTCCGGAACGAAATGCAGCTTCTTCCCGTTATAGATCGCTTCACGACGCCCCCAGAGGAGGTCAACGTGCCTTTCCGCGGAGACTCTGCGAAAGATGAGGCCAGCAGGTGCCTCCAGTGCGGTCTTGGTAAAGCGCAGTACATCGGAGAACAGAACTCGGACAACTTCAACCTGGCGTGTAACAACTGTCATAACTGCGTGGCTGTCTGCACCGAAAAAGCGATCCAGTTCCATTACTATACGAAGAAAAAGAACGGGAAATGGGTGGCGTGAGAGAAATAATGTCACTATAACGGTCTCCCACATTTGTGGAGCTTTAGTGCGCGTCTCAGAGAGACCATAGGGAGTTTGGCCGACTAAAGACAATAGCCTTTGTCGGCCAAACTCTTGTTTGTCCCATACACACGGCACCCTCGTCTCGTTTTTCATTATGGCGATTCGATTTCACTTCAATCAGCGTCGACAAACCGGCTGCGCAAAGTTTCGCACGTACTCGCCCTGACTTCGGGGCCACATGTCGATACCTTTTCGGAACACTTGTCGTAGCGGACAAAGACACCAGCCCCGCGCTCTTCCGCCAGGTATGCCCGCAAATCTTCCATATCCCGCTGGCCTCCTTCGCTCATTTCAAACGCGATTTGCATGGGGTATTGGGTGAGTTTGCGGCGGTACAAAAATCTCACCCGGCTTTGCCATAAAAAAAGACTTCGACGGGATAAAAACTAATAGAGGTGACGAGTATGGAAATCGAATTCAAACGAGTAGGGGTCATCGGAGTAGGTCATTTGGGTCAGCATCACGCGCGAGTCTACACGGAGCTTTTGGACGCGCGTCTCGTGGGCATCGTGGACGTCGACGAGAACCGCGCCCAGTCCATCGGCGAAAACCTGGGGGTCCCCTGCTATACCAGCATGGAGGAGCTGTTCGAGCGGCAGAACCCGGAGGCTCTGTCCATCGTGGTTCCCACGAGCCTGCATTATTCTGTGGCCATACGGGCCCTGGAGCGCGGGGTTCACGTCTTGATAGAAAAGCCTGTCACGACGCGTCCCAGCGAGGCCGAAGAGCTGTTGAACATCGCGGCGCGGAAAAATTTGGTGCTGCAGGTGGGCCACATCGAGCGTTTTAACAGCGCCGTCCGCCACATCTCTCAGACCGTCCGCGCGCCCATTTACTTGGAATCCAAGCGGGTGGGACCTTTTTCCCCGCGCATCAACGACGTGGGCGTGGTACTGGATTTGATGATTCACGATATCGATATCGTGCTTTCTCTGGTCCCCTCGGAGATCTCCCGAATAGCCGCGACGGGGTGCCGCGTCCTCACAGAGCACGAGGACATCGCCAGCGCCCAGGTCACCTTCGAGAACGGCGTGATGGCCCATATCCTCGTCAGCCGCGTCGCCGAAAAGCGGATGCGTCAGGTGGATATCATGGAGCGGGAACGGCACATCACCGTCAACTACGAGACCCAGGACGTGCAGATCCATCGCTGCGTCCGGGACAACAACGGCGTCACCGAGATTTTAGAGCGTCCCGTCTTCCCCAAAAGCGAGCCTCTGAAGCTGGAACTCGCGCACTTCATTGGTTGCGTCCGCGAAAAACGTCAGCCCCTGGTTGGCATCCGCGACGGGAAACGCGCCCTGGAGGTGGCCATCGAAGTGTTACGCCAAATTCATCACGAAACGCCCCAGAGAAGGATTGTCTGCGCGTAGATAGATAGGAACTGGTTATGATCAGGGCATAACCAGCGATGAAAATTCAATCTCGGCAGTGGCCTCTATTGCTCCGGGACGATGCGGAAAGCCCCGATCCGCCGTTGCGTCCTGTCGATGGCAAGGGCTATCAGCACGACGTCGGTGCCGTATTTGTCGGCGTACCCCTTCGCACGGATCTGCTTCATCGCGTCGTCGGCGGCTTTTGCCGTGGCTTTTGGCCCGTTGGCGACCTTCATTTCAATGACGTATCGATACCCGTTCTTTTCCGCTTCGATATCGCTCCGGCCCCAATGACTGTGGCTCTCCGCGTTCGTGCGGATACGGGACGACCAGAGCAGCGCGAACAAGAGCGCGTGATAAAAACTTTCCGCGCGATAGGGAGCATGGTTTTTTACACTCCATTCTTCGGCGTATTGCCGTTCCTCCCGTTCGTAGATATCATAGGGCAGGCTTGCCAGCAAAGAATTGTATATCTCGATCAGCTCTTCAACCCGGCCCTCCTCCAATGCCCTTTCCAAATTGTTGGCGGAAACCCCGGCCTCGGTGAACTCGAACTTTCCGTAAAGAAAAAGCTTCGCTACGGCGGAAAGAACCTCCATGTTCGGGTAATCGAGAACGAAATTGCCGCCACGCCGCCCCCGAGCTGTGAGGTAACCGCTCTGAAAGAGAAAACTTTCGGGCGAGGCGTTTTCTATCTCCGTCACGGAGGTGAAGTCTTCCGCTACCTGGCGGCCCCGGAAAGATTCCACTTCCAAGTCGTGCTGTTTCACATATTGGGCGAGGAAAGAGGGGGTTGCGGACTCAAACCAGTAATTGCGGAATTCTCGTTTTTTGAAAAAGTTCAAAGTAGAAAAAGGGTTATAGACACGGTGTTGTCCATCGAAAGAAAATCCATCGTAGTAATCGCGGATTTGCGCGACGAGCTCATCGGCGCCGCACTCGCGTTCCATACTCATAGAGTCGATGTGTTCCTTGAAGCAAGCAAGAAGCTCTTCTTCCGTATAACCCAACATTGTCGAATGGGCAACATCCATGGATATATCCTCCAGATTGTTCATGGCGGAAAAAATGCCCATTTTTGAGAATTTGCTTATGCCCGTCACAAACACGAAACGCGTCGAGGCGTCTTCCGCCTTGATTTGCGTGTAGAAGTTCCTGAGGATCGAGCGGACCTCGCCTGCTTTTTCGGACTGAGTGACGAAATCCAACACGGGTTTGTCGTATTCGTCAACGAGAACGGCAACGGGAGCCCCGTGTTTTCGGGACACGCTTTCAAGCATTTCCCCCAGGGCGGTTGAAGGGTTTTTCAAAGCCAAATCGGAAACGGACACGGCGAGACGTTCCGCGTTTCGTTTGACAAGCAAGGTCATCGAATCGCGAATAGCCTTGATCGTATCCGTTATGACCTGGCTCATGTCCAATTTGACAACGGGGTGAACTTTATAATCCGGGCGCGAAAAAAATTCCTCGGCGTAAAGCCCTTTGAAAAATTCTCTTTTGCCGGAAAAGAGCGCGTCGAAGGTGGAGATGGTGAGAGATTTTCCGAATCGCCGGGGGCGTGACAGGAAATAGACTTTGCCGCTGTCGATAAGGTCTATGAGATATCTCGTTTTGTCCACGTAAAGATACCCTTCGGTGCGGATTGCATCGAACGTTTGAATGCCTATGGGTAGCTTTGGAAGCTTTGTCTGCGTCTGTGTTTGCGTCGTCATTCCTTTTCACAACCCTTTCCTTGCGAGTCCACAGTCCCCGTTACCGCTCCGGGACGATGCGGAAAGCCCCGATTCGCCGTTGCGTCCTGTCGATGGCAAGACCTATCAGTACAACGCCGGTACCGTATTTGTCGGCGTACCCCTTCGCCCGAATCTGTTCGACGGCCTCGTCCGCCGCGCGCTGGCAGGCGCTCTGCCCCTCCGCTGTCTTCAGCTCGACAACGTATGCCTTTCCCCGATACTGGATTTCTACGTCGCTGCGGCCCTTATAACTGTGGTTTTCCGCTCGGGTCGGAATCCGCGACGACCAGAGCAGCACCAGAAGCAGCGCGTGGTAGAACGCTTCGC
>JAISWV010000195.1 GCA_031270755.1 Synergistaceae bacterium | reverse complement strand
GCGCCGCGACATCATTTTTGTGGACGACATCATACGCCTTTGCCTGGACGACATCTTTTTCATGTTCAATTACGGGAAAATCGAGGCCTATACGTTCAAAATCACCCGCGACGCGCAGTTGAACCTGGACGACGACATCTCCAAGAGTCTTATGGAAAAAATGAGAAGCGGCCTGGAAAATCGCGTACACGGAAGGCCGGTGCGCCTGATATATGACGTGGATATGCCGGACGATCTGCTGGAGCTCATCGCGTTCAAGCTCGGGCTGAAAAACAAGGAGGGGTTCGACGCCGGAGGGCGTTACCATTTGATGCGGGATTTGATGAAGTTCCCCTCCGTGCGCCCGGATCTCGAAGACCCGAGCCCTCTTCCTCTGTATCACCCGGACATCAAGCGGTTTTCGGGGCTCTTGAGCGTCATCGGGAAAAAAGATATTTTTTTGCACTACCCCTATCACTCGTTCAACCATTTCCTGGATTTTTTGAGGGAAACGGCGATAGACCCCAAAGTGGAAAGCATCTATATCACGCTCTACAGAACGGCGGAGCGCTCCAAGGTGGTCAATACCCTGATCAACGCCGCCAGAAACGGCAAGAAAGTCGTCGTTATCCTGGAATTTCTGGCGCGGTTCGACGAGGCGCAGAATATGGAAAACGCCGAACTGCTGCAAAAAGAGGGAATAAAAGTCGTACATGGAATAGAAGGGTTGAAAATCCACTGCAAACTGGTTCTCGTGGAGCGCAGGGAGAAAAGCGCGGTCCGGGGGTACGCCTACATTGGAACCGGCAACTTCAACGAATCCACGGCGAGAATCTACTCCGACTTCGGCCTGCTGACAAGCGAAAGCTCCATCGTCGAGGACGTCAGGCAGGTCTTTGATTTTCTGTTGAGGCATAGACCTCTGTCGTGCAGGCACTTGATGGTGTCCCCTTTCAGTATGCGCGCGCAGTTCGAAAAAATGATCTCCCAGGAGATCAAAAACGCGCAGAAGGGTAAAAAGGCCTATATTTACGCGAAGTTCAACAGCCTGACGGATGAAAAAATCATCGCTTTCCTTTATAAAGCCAGTTGTTGCGGCGTGAAAATCCGGCTGATCATACGGGGCGCCTGCTGCCTTCGTCCCGGCGTGCCGGGGCGGAGCGAGAATATCGAGGCCGTCAGCATCGTGGATAAATATCTGGAACACGCGCGGCTGGCCATTTTTCACAACGGCGGCGACGAGCGGATATTCATCCTCAGCGCGGATTGGATGACGCGCAACTTGGACCGGAGGGTGGAGGTGGGGACGCCCATCCTCGACCGGCGTATTCAGAAGGTCGTCAAAGGGGTGTTCGATCTGCAGTGGGCCGACAACGTCAAAACGAGAGACCTGGCTTCCGATCCGGCCTCTATGGAGTACAATCGGTATGTTCCGCGAGGGGAAAAGGAAAGCTGCCGTTCCCAGATGGCGCTTTATAAATTTTATTCCGAATTGAAGTGATAGGGGGGCCGACAAATGAGGAGCATGAACACAGTGGCGGCTATCGACATCGGGAGCAACGCCGTACGCCTGCTCATAAGCAATCTGGAAAAAGAATCGGGCGAGGGCGGTGGCGGCGCCAAAGCCCGCAAGGTCGCGTACCTGCGTATCCCCGTCCGACTGGGAGAGGACGTGTTCAGCACCGGAAGCATTGGAGACGAAAAGAAAGAGCTCCTCTGCTCGGCCCTGAAAGGGTTCAGGCATATCATGGAGGCTTTCGGCGTCAAGAAATACAGGGCCTGCGCCACCAGTGCCATGCGCGAGTCCGCCAACGGCGAAGAGATCGCCCGGACCCTTCGCGGCGAAAGCGGAATCGCGGTGGAGATCATCACCGGACACGAGGAAGCGGAGATCGTCTACGAGGCCAGCAGCCTGAGCGAGACTCAGGATCGGGGGAAAAATTATCTTTACGTCGACGTCGGCGGGGGCAGTACGGAGGTCGTCGTGTACGCCGACCGGCGGAAGCGCGAATCGTACTCCTTCAGGCTCGGCACCGTTCGCATCCTCAACAAGGACGTTCGCCGAGAAGATCTGTTTTTTTTCAAGAAAAAGCTCGCGGAAATTCGTAAAAAATATCCGTCGCCGAAAATCGTGGCGTCCGGGGGAAACATCAACAAAGCCCACAAGCTTCTGGACAAGCGCGGAGGAGAAAACATAAGCTTCGCCGAACTCGAGGCGCTCTTCGAGACGCTGAAGAAAATGACCTACGAAGAAAGAATCCAAAAATTCGTGATCAATCCTTACAGGGCGGACGTCATTGTCCCCGCTTTGAAAATATTTCTCACGATAAGCAAATTATGCGGGGCGGAGGAATTGATCGTGCCCAAAGTGGGCTTGGTGGATGGCATCGTCCACCAGCTCGACGACAGCGGGGCGCATGATCATGTACTGGCAAAAGGCGCCTGACGCCCGTGACAGCCCTAATTTCGTTTAGAGCCGCCGACAGTGGCGTATGTACGAATGCGGGCCGCATTTACATTCTTTTACATAAATTTCATTCAGCCGTAACAATTTTACGATACATTCTTCCCGTAAATCGGTATCAAAACTCAAAATTCAGGAGGTTGTATCGAAAATGAACGTGTCGAGAATGAAATGGGAGAAGTTTTGGGCGCAAATGTTTATCGTGGTTTTTTGTTTTTTCGCTTTCCCAGCCGCGCTTCACGCCGCCGATTACAAACCGCAGGTCGCGGCGCATCGCGGAGCTTCCGCGTATCTGCCGGAACATACTCTCGAAGCCAAGGCTATGGCCTATGCTATGGGAGTGGATTTCATGGAACAGGATGTGGTGTTCACCAAAGATGACGTCCTCGTAGTGCTGCATGACCACACGCTCGAAACCACCACGGACGTGGCAAAGAAATT
>JAISWV010000165.1 GCA_031270755.1 Synergistaceae bacterium | reverse complement strand
CGTTTATCTGTACTTCCCGGCGCGGGAAGAGTCTGTTGGTGACGTAGTTTGGCAAAAATATAGTCCAGGGAAAGCGACTCAAGCTCCTTACCCCGCTGCGCGAAATCCTTCGCCGTGGCGTCTATTTCGCGATTGACGCGCGCCGCTGTATGTATTTTGTCTAGTTTCCGCAAAGCCTCAACCTCGGATTCGGTGATATCCGTCCGCTTCGTTTTCAGCAGGAAATATTCTGCCGGCTGCTTCATGCGGTACGGAATCTCCAAGTTTGCCGGTTTTGGTTTTGATTTGTCCTCCATCTCTTTTTCAGCGGAAGCCCCGGCTTCCCTCCGACCGAAGGGAGGAGGTATACGGGGGACCGCCGAAGGTGGTTCCCCGCCTCCGAAGGAGGTATTGTTATATTTGGAGCTGTTATATGGAGCTGTTACGTGTGACTGACAGTCATGGGGGGTGTGCCTGTCAGTCACGGGGGGCATGACTGACAGGCACGGGGTGGGATGACTGTCAGTCACGGGGGGCATGACTGACAGGCACGGGGTGGGGTGACTGTCAGTCACAGGGGGGTGAGTGTCAGTCACAAGATGGGGTAACTGACAGTCACAGGGGGGAGTGACTGACTCCGAAGGAAACTGCTCGTCAGGGCGAGCTTCATCCGGCATATCCACGGCTTCGCTTAAAGGAACATAATCTTCAAAATCATGAATTTCATAAAGATTGCAAATCTGTCCCTTGCCGGGGACAACTCGCGGAATGCGCCCGACCAACCCGCATTTTTCCAGCATAATCAACGCGCGAAAAACCTGACGCTTAGAACAGCTCGAAAATTGCGCGAGTACAGCGATTGAAGGGAAAGCTCCGCCGCTTCTGTCGGCATGTCCGCACAAAACGATATAAACAAGTTTTTCATATGCCGTCAATTCGGGAATACGCAAAATATTCATCTCTACTCGCGCTTCCCAATGCCGGCGTTTATCAATGAGAACATCTCTCGAAGCAATCGATGGCGCTGACGATGCCGATGTCGCTCCCAAAGTATCTTCCATTTGCGCCGCCCCCTTCTTTATCTACTTGTGTTTCCTGTCCTTCGGCTTCCTTACCGTTCTAACCTTAAAAGATTCGTTCTTGCTGCCGGAAACCTTTTTGTCCGGCTTATCCGGCTTGTTGGATGTGGACGTCTCCAGCTTTGCGACTCGTTCAGCTTCCCGCTCCCGTCGATGTTCCTCAAGTTTTCGCTCGTAATTTCTGAACTCCCGCAACGCTTCGCCAACATCGACGGCGCGCTGCCAGTAATATTCCGCCAATTTCGGACGCAAAATCACCGCGTCGTAATACATCTCGCTCTTGGATTTAGGCCCGTTTCCCACATACTCCGTCACAAGTACCCTGTATTCCCGGCAATACACCGCCAGAAATCCGGCTTCCTCTATCAGAGGCTTTATCGAGACGATCTTCGCGTTCGACGGCAACCGGGACAGAAACGGCACCGGCGATACAATCTCCGCGGGAGCATCCCGCGCCGACGCTCTGATCGCTTCTTCCGCCGCCGCTCCAGAGGACAAAAACAACGACGTCGCAAGCGTGGCCGTGATCAGCTTTTTCACCTTGAACGCCCCCTCTAGCCTTTCTTTTTCAAAATGACAACCCTGTCCTGCCGATTTCCCGTACCGGCGATAAGCGCACTCTTCTCCGCGAACAAAGAATCGCAGACGATCAAATCCTTCTTTATCCGGTAATTCGCGATACGCTCTTTTTTGCGGTCATAGACGAGCAACACGGGCGCTTCCATTCCCGACTTCTGCCAGCCCTTCGGCATCTGGATGTACACCTGCCGGCCGTCGTCCCAGACTCGAATCGGTTTCCACGGCTGCGAGCCCCGTATCTCATAGTTGAAATTCAGATTCTCCGGGTCCACCGCAACCTCGTTCAGCGTATTGCCTTCGGCGTTACGCTTGTCCGCAATGAAGGCATCCCAAAGTTTCATTTCATCCTCTGGATAACCAAAAGAAACGGAAGGGAAAAAATCGTTGGCGGAGGATACCAAGTCGAAGTTGTACACGCGCCTGTCCGTATGCACGACCAAGTTTGTAGAAATGTCGGGAGCCAGAGGCTTCACCATGACGTGCACCACCGCGTTCCCGCCGCTCCCGCTCGTCCCCGGCGTGTAGGTCCACCTCACCGTGTCTCCCGCGTGGACGCCCGTCACCTTCTCGCCGGGCTGTAAGATAATGTCGGTAACCCGCATCGGACGACACAATATCTTCGGCGTATAAGAGCTGTACGTGAAGCGTATCGCCCCGTTGCCGCCATGTACGGGTTCGGCAGCTCCGGTCGCCTTCTGGAACTCCTTCACGAGTTCCTTCGCCCGCTTGTCGATTTCCCGTATGTCCAAATCCTCTTTTGTGTCCATATAGTTAATGGCCAGCTCCTGATCCAGCCATGCCCGCGCGGACACCTCTCCCTGCGTCGCCGGCTCCGTGTTCTGGTAATATTGCTCCACAAGCTCCCAGCTCGTCCCCGCTGTCACTGCCGGCAATTCTTCCTGCTCCAGCAGAGACGCGATACCGCTGTCCAGTTCGGTATCGGCCGCAAAAACACCGCTCATCGGGCAAAAAACGGATATTGCCATAACCCATAAAATGATCCAACTTTTTCTCACTCGGCTCCGCTCCTTACTTGTTTTTCAACTCTTCCGTCACATTAAAATCCGTTACGAACAGACCCAACGGGTTCTCCATAATGTCTTTTATCGCGCTCGGCGGGCTCACCTCTATTTCAAAAATGCCCGTGAAACTTTTGACCGAAACCAAACTTCCTACATTCATACGCTTCTCTTCCCACTCGCCCCGCCAGGTCTTCCCGGAATTTCCCAGCGGCAAAATGGACTTCAATTCCACGAAGATCGCCGTCTTACCCTTCTCCGCAATCAAAAGAGGATTGTTCTTCTGATAAAAGTCGATGACCTTTTTGTACGCCGCGCTTCCGTTCGGAACGGACTTGTAAACGAAGTCGATGTAAACCAACTGCGCCACGTCGTCGTTCAGCACGGTCCTGATATTCGTGATGAATCTCCCCAACCGCGAAATAATGAGCCTGTCGTCTATGCCCGACGCCTCGACCGGCTTTATCGCTATCTCATACCCGTGACGGTCCACCTGGACGATAAAAGGCACGGTCTTCACGCTTTTTGACGTAAAAATCACGGACAAGACGCACAACACGCAAAGCAGCGAGAGAATAAAGCTGATCCGCCGCCACGTCGAAGCGATGTTGACCAGGCTGCCGTACCGCTCCATATACTCGTTCATTCCGGCAATGAACGGCGACATGTTTCTCGAATCGGCCTCCGGCTGCCGAATTGCTTTTTCTTCAGCCGGGACGGCCTTCGGTTTAGTTCGTCCAAAAATTTTTCCCATCCCCTTCGATCTTGATCGGGATCGTCACGACGACCCCGCCCTTGTCCCACATCTCCGTTACGGTCAAACGAGTCCCCACCCCTTTGCCGTACCTTTTATTCCCTTTTGAAAACAGGCCGAGCAAGGCTCCCTCTTCCATCTCGATTTCGATGATCAGCCTACCGGCAACCAAAAAACCTCCCAAGTCGTACACCGCATCCTCGCCGGGAATACTCAGCTCGAATTTCGCGATTCGCAATAACGACGAATTCAAAACATCGTCCGCCGCGCCGAATTTTGTCGGGCCGAATTTTTCGCGGACTTCCTCGTAGGCGTAGCCGCTCCCGTTGCGCGCTTCGAGTTCCTCTCGGCTGAACCACCGCGCCAGCGCGACGGACTTTAATTCCTCCCTTTCTCCGTCCGAACGGCTTTTGTCTTCCAACGCGCGGTAATACTCGTTCACCCCGCTTGAGTAAATGACGAGCTGGCGAACCAGGACTTCCGTCACTTCCAGAACGGCCCACCGCAGTCTGGCCGTGCGCGAAGCGATAACATCGAACTGCGCGCGCAGGAAAATAGCGACTCCCGCCGAAACGACGAAAATTAACACCATCATCGCCAAAGCGACAAGCAACGCATATCCGCGGCGTTTCCGCGCTCCCGTTTCTTTCCGTTTCTCCATCGTCATTTTTTCAGTCCCTGATTTCGAGCCGGGAAAACACCGACGCCAAAGACCTCGGCGAAATCTCGCCCATCCGCATCTTGGTTCTCGCGTCGTCCATTATTTCGGGATACAGCTTCTCCCCGTTCTCTTCTATCGAGGTAAAAAACGCTTTAATGCTTTCCGGCGTGTCCGCATGGCGTTCCCATTCGGGGTACATCGCCACAGGCAATATCTCGAAAATCCCGGTACGCCCCACGTATCCCCTCCCGCCACAGTTCGGGCAGGTCTCGCCGTCCACTATCCCGACGCTGTGCTTATAGTTCATACCCAGCTCCAATCCGAGCAATTTCACCTCGAATTCCGTAGGCTTGTAGTCCTTTAAACAATATGAACAGTTGCGGTGTACCAATCGCTGCGAAATGACCAGGTTCAGCGACGAAAATATTTGATGGGGCGCGATTCCCATATTCATGAGCCTTTGCGGAACCTTGTACGCGCTGTTCGCGTGGATCGTGGACAACACGGTATGTCCCGTATTCGCGATATGAACCACTGACTCCACAGACTCGCTGTCGCGCATTTCCCCGACGAAAACGATGTCCGGGTCCTGCCGAAGGATGTTCCGCAGAATATTGGCAAAGCTCAATCCCGACTTCTCGTCCACCTGAATCTGGGCAGCGTAGGGCAGGTCGTATTCGACAGGATTCTCGATCGTATAGCAGCACTGACGCAACAAATCCAATCGGCTCAAAATAGCGTAAATCGTCGTCGTTTTCCCGCAGGAAGTCGGTCCGGTCAACAACGTCAATCCTTCCGACTTCGCGTAAAGCCGCCTCACAACATCGAGCTGACCGGGCAGCATTCCTATTCCGGTGATATCCCGCGTGTTGCTTTTATAGAGAATACGGATAGTCAGTTTCGGGCCGATCACCCTCTGTCCCATCAATATCGGGATAGAAGCGATCCGCATATCATAGGTCGTACCGCCCGTCGAATACTGAAGCGAGCCGTCCAAGGCCATGACGTTTTTCTCGTGGCTCTGTATTTTCGCCTCATTAAAAATAACATTGGCGAATTCTTCATACTTTGCCATCGGAAACCTTTCGCTGCCGAAACAAAATCTGTCCTCCACCTCCAAATCCCCGTCCCGGCGAAACCGTACTGCCAAACCGCCGTTAGCGTTGCTCGGAAAGATGTGTATGTCGCTGCATTTCGTCTGTATGCCGAAATTCACGATGTCCCAAAACGTCCGCACATTCGCATACACGCTTTCCACTTCCACGTTCTGAGTCCGAGAATTATGGAATTCCTTCAATTCCTCGATCGTCCGCAGAATGTCGCTGCGCCGGGCAAGAGTGATGTACATATTCAAATGGGTGACATTCGCAATCGGGAATTTCGCGGTATCAGTCTGCGCCTCCGCTTCTTCGCTTAACGAGCCGTACTGCAAAAACAATTGGTGAAACCGCTCCATGATTTTGACGTAGCTCCAGGGGGTCCACGCAAAACAGTAAACATTCCAGACATGATCTCCGTTTTCGTCTTCCACTATTTCCGACTGATAGGGGAGATACTCTTCCGCTTCCAGAAAACTCAAGGGGCAAAGTTTATATAGCAAATCATATGTCTCGCGGGTTATCTTGATGCCGTTTGTCTCCATCACGCGGCGAGACAGATTTTGTATATACGGGATGCCCAGCTCGTCCGAGAAAAGCGCCAGAAGTTCGCTCTCATTCAAGTTGCCGCTTTCCACCAACACCTCGCCTATCATCTTGGAACCCTTCGAAGTCTCCTTTTGCGTCCTGAGAGCGATCGAAAGCTGCTCCTCGGTGATTTTTCCACGGCGGATCAAAAGTTCCCCTATCCGCGGCATTTCCCGCAGGATAGGCACCCACTCATCTACTCGTTTCAAGTCTGTTCACCTCCGCTCACCTCTCACCGATCTCGCCGATAATGCTCAGTCATCGACTCGAATTTTTTGCCGACTTCGTTCGCTGGCCTGTTACGGCGGCGAAGGCGTATGCCGGTCTTGGATTCGAGTTCCTCTATTCTCGCCAGACGCGCAGCTTCCTCTTCATCAACCTTTGTCTTTTCTTTCCGCGCCTCCTCCGGCGATTCGGGATTCTGAACCTGGTCAGATGTCTTTTCCCGGACAGCCTCTCCCTTCGGATTTGACGCGCTGCCCGTCGCGTCGCCCATCCGGGGCGCGAGCGTGTTCGCCGCCTGAATACCGCTGAGTTTGCTGTAACGTTCCCAAATCTTGGAAATCTCCTCGTTCGCATCGATATCGCCGGAAGCTCCGGCTTTCACGTCGATCAGTCGCGGACGCAGATAAATAAAAATTTGATAACGCTCGTTCCGCTTTTCGCTTGAACGGAAAAGTTCCCCCACAAGCGGGATGGACGACAAAACAGGGACACGGGTCCGAGTCGTGAAATCCCGGTCGTACATCAGTCCGCTAATAACCATCGTTTCGTTCGGGTTCAAAATAACTTCCGCTTCTACTCGGCGTTCAGAAATCTGCGGCGCTATCGAATCCTTCAATACTTTCTCCCCTGTTATGGACGAGGACCGGGGAATGACTTTCATATAAATTGATTTGTCGTCCAATACCGTCGCGAGCGCCTCCAGAGAGATACCGACGTTCTTGTAATCGACCCGCACCTCGCTGTCTCCGTTGATAGACATGATCGGCTCCTGCGTCTCGCTCGTGAAGTACGACTTCCTGCCGCTCATCGTGCGCAGCTTCGTGTTTGACAGCACCCGGCCCTTCCCGCTTTCGGCGAGCTGCCTGAGCTGCGCGGCGGCGCTGGCCCCGCTCGTCCTGACAAACCGGCCCAAATACCGCCCCTCAAAGAGGTCTCCCATCGAACTGTTGAGCTGAACAGGAATCTCCTGATACTCAAGCGCGTTCGGCAGCAGCGACCATTCCAGGCCGAGTTCGTCTTGGTTGTTCAAAGTCACCTCCACGAACAACGCCTCAATCTCGATAAGCGGCTTCTCGCGATCTATGCTCTTAATGAGGTCTCCCACTCTGTCGATGATGTCCGTGTTGGGGGCGCTCACCAGTATGGAGCTGTAATTGCGTACTCCCCCGACCGACAGCGACTTGACCCGCACCACATCCTTGAAGTCGTCGCCGAGAACCTCCTGAATTGCCTGTTCGAGGTCTTCCACGGCGACGAACTTCACGTCGAACATCCGCACCACGGTTCCTTTCAACCGATTCAGCGTGTCGTTGAACGACCGTTGCTTTTCACTCTCCAGCTCCCGTTGGTTCTTTTCCGCGAGCGCCGCCCTATCCCTCTCCGAATTCGCCGAATCGCGGATTCTTTGCGCCTCCGAAAACGTCTTGACCGTGTAGTTGTCCTTTCCGATTTCCGAAATTTCGACGTTCGCCGCAATTTCGATCATGCTCAAAAGCTCTTCCAGCCCGGACGCCTCGATTTGCAGCGAAATCTGGATATTGTCTACCTCCGAGCCAAACACGATGTTTTTCCCCCACTGAGACATGATCGTGCGCAATACATCTCCCAGATTCCCGGAATACTGCATCATCGCCATCGTTTGCGCCGCCTCGACACTGGACACCGAAAACGCCGAAAAAACACAGCACAGCGTGAACACAAGCAAAAATATTCTTCCTTTTTTCAATCTCAAGCTGATTTCTCCTTTCTCACGATTCAAATAGCTTTAATTGCTCCGCTGCCGGCGGCTCCACGGGAACCTCCACCGGCCCCGGACAATGATGATGGAGACATACGCATTTCTCGCAGCCGAACCCGTTGATTGCCTGTATGCCGTGCGAAAATTCGACATATCTTCGCCGGACGAAACATTGAAATTTCATTGCTCCGCTTCTTCCGCTCAATCGAGTAAACAACTTTTCTTAGCCTCAAAAGGGAATTTCCTCATCGGAGCCATAATCGTCAAAATCCGTCATTCCGTCCCAAGTCTGCCCGCCTTCAGGCTCAAATGCTTCGACAGGCGGCATTCCGCTCTCAACGAACTTTTTATCGTGACATCCCAGCGCAATCCACTTTGCGAAAATCGTCACGCTCACTGCCGGTTCCCCGGTTTTTCTTATATACGGATTCAAAACCGGCCTTCCCTCGACACACACGGCCACCCCCTTCGCAACTCCAAGAAGCACCGAGTTCAGGTCATCAAAGGTGATAACGTTGTACCAGGTAGAGGGGAGATCGACAAATTTCCCCGTTTGCTGATCTTTACGGAAACGCTGATTAACTTTCCTATTTCCGCATTAAGAGCTTTTTCCACAAAGATTTAACTTTTATGACAAAAGTACACCGCAAACATGGCTTTTTTTCTTCCTTTTCGGGGGGATTTCT
>JAISWV010000446.1 GCA_031270755.1 Synergistaceae bacterium | reverse complement strand
GAGATAGTCTGATCACCATGCCTGATAAAATTGGGGATAAATTCTATCAAGAGGGGGGCTTTTCATGGCTTTTACGGAAAAGGCGCACGCTTTTATCGCTGCGAAGTTCTATGTTCACCTGGATGAAGCTTTCGGGGATAGAGGTATCGGAACTTTCATTCACGCAACTCAGTATTACGCCGGACAAAGAGGCCGGAGGATGGCTCAGAGAGCTTTACGAGACGGCAAAAAACTCACTTACGAGACTTATATGGAGTACGGAGAATGGGTCAATACCCCCGAAATCATCGAAAAAGGCTGCGCGAACCAAGCGAGCGTGGAAGAAATATCTCCGGATTACGTTATCCGTATTACGCGATGCCCCTGGCACCTGCAATTCAAAGAAATGGGGCTTGTGGAGGCAGGACATGAGTATTGCAAACACTTGGATTCTGCCATATGCCGGGGTTTCAACCCTTACCTGACATACCAGGTGGAGCAAACACTTCACAAGAGCGAGTACTGTATACATAGGATATTGGGCACGAATTACAAAGAGACACCCAACGTCGCCAAAAAGAAAGAGTATCTGCGCGGATTCGAATACCATTGTGCCCATTCTTATTGGGCCTACGCCGAAGTCACATCTGCCGTCTGGGGCGCACGGGGCGACATGATCGGCGTAAAGGCGCTGGAGGATTTTGCCAAAGAATACGGGCAAGAATCGGCTGACGTTCTTTCGAGCTACAGATATGTGAATTTTAATGTATGCTGAAGAGGGAAATTTTTCATGGCCATTGAGCGCCTCGCTGGGTGGAAAACGCACATTGACGCGGGAGCGGGAGTTTTTCTAATGGATTTTCCGCTATAAAACCTTGCCGTAGAAAGATTTTTTCGTGTAATATCATTATTTCTAGAGTAAAACTTGGGGCAAACGTTGTTTGATGTTTGGTTTTGGAAAGTGCAAAGGGGTCTCGAAGTGATCGCAGAAAATACCGTGAAAGACGCCATCATGGACACCATGAAAGACGCTGTGAGCGATACCGCTTGGATCGCCGGCTTTGCCATGTGCGAAAAAGCCGGTATCATGAGGGCAACTGCCTGCATCTGTACGTGTTGTACTTGTATGGAGGATGTTGACGTCTATCCGGCAATGTGCGGAAACGACGGTAAAAAGCAAATGAGGTTCGACGATAACCGGTTTCCCAAACAAGAGGGAGCCGGTTATTTTATTCTAAACAATGGAGGCAGATCGACATGGCAGTGATGAAAAGCGTTTTGGAAGCTATCGGCAACACCCCCCTGGTGGACCTGGAGCGCCTGGTGAAGCACTGGAAGCTGGAGGGACGGATACTGGCAAAATTGGACAACCTGAACCCCTCGGGCAGTAAGAAGGACCGCATCGCCCTGGGGATGATCCGGGAGGCGGAGCGTAAGGGGCTTTTGAAGCCCGGTCAGACCGTCATCGAGGAGACCAGCGGCAACACGGGCAACGGCCTGTCTCTGGTCTGCTCCATTTTGGGCTACCCCTTCATCGCCGTAATGTCCAAGGGGAACTCCATCGAGCGGGTGCGCATCTGCAACGCCTTCGGCGCGAAGGTGGTTCGGGTGGACCAGGCTCCGGGCTCCAAGCCGGGAGAGGTGAGCGCGGCGGACCTGGACCTGGTCATGCAGGAGACGGAGCGCCTGACCAAAGAACTGGGGGCCTTTTGCGTGGGGCAGTTCCACAACGCCGACAACGCCCTGGCCCAGGAGATCACGGGGGACGAAATGTGGGAGCAATCCGAGGGGACAATCGACGCAATCGCCGACTTCGTGGGGACGGGCGGCGGGTTCACCGGCATCGCGACCTCCATGCGCCGCCACAACCCTAAGGCACACTGCTACCTGGTGGAGCCCGAGAACGCCCCCTATTATGGAGGGGAAAGAGCGAAAGACGCCCCCGGCCACCGCATCCAAGGAGGGGGCTACGCGCGGGAAGTGCCTTTCCTGGACCGCTCCCTCATCACCGGTTGCGTGGGCGTCTCCGATGAAGAGGCCATCCAGGGCGCGCGCCTCCTGTCCAGCGTCGAGGGCGTTTTCTGCGGGTTCTCCGCGGGAGCCCACGCCGCGGCGGCCAAAAAACTCCTTCAGGGCCCCGAGAAGGGCAAAACCGTCGCCATCGTCATCTGCGACAGCGGCCTCAAGTACCTCAGCACGAATTTGTACGATTGAGGTAGCGCGGTACAATACGTAGTACAATAGATGGTGGCGGCTTTCAAAGAGCGGCGCGATTACCTGGTCGAGGCGCTGAGCAAAATCGATGGCATTCACTGCGTGACGCTCCAGAGCGCTTTCTACGCGTTCCCCGAGTGGAGCGCATCGACCGTTTTATCCGCACATTGGGAAAAAAGACCGCTGAACCGCGCTTGGGCAATGCTGGAAGGCTGAAATAGCCGAAACGGTCAAGAAGACGAATCAAAGGAGGACGAGTTCATGAAAATTGTTATATTGGACGGCTATACGGAAAATCCGGGTGACTTGAGCTGGCAGGGACTCGAAACTTTAGGGAAGCTCACCGTTTACGATCGTACCTCCCTCACGGACAGGAGCGAGGTCATCTCCCGCATTCGGGACGCGGAGATCGTCTTCACGAACAAGACCCCGATAGACAGGGAGTCCATCAATTCCTCCCCAAACCTGAAATATATCGGAGTTCTGGCGACGGGTTACAATATCGTGGATGTCGGCGCTGCCAGAGAAAGAGGTATTCCGGTGTGCAACATTCCGACTTATGGCACGGCGGCAGTGGGGCAATTCGCGATAGGACTCCTGCTGGAAATATGTCACCACATCGGTCATCATAGCAAAGCCGTGAACGATGGGCGATGGGAGAGCTGCCCAGACTGGTGTTTTTGGGATTATCCGCTGATAGAACTGGCCGAGAAGGCTATGGGCATTATAGGTTTTGGCCGTATCGGACAGACGACCGGCAGGATAGCCCGCGCTCTGGGTATGGACGTTATCGCCTTCGACGAGCAGAAAACCGAGTCCGGCGAAAAAATCGCACGGTACGTTTCTTTGGACGAGCTTCTCGCTGAATCCGACGTGGTTGTGCTTCATTGCCCCTTGTTTCCATCGACGCAAGGGATTGTCAACAAAGACAGCATCGCGAAAATGAAGGACGGTGTCATCATCATCAACAATTCACGCGGGCCGCTTGTCGTAGAGCAAGACCTGGCCGACGCGCTGAACAACGGCAAAGTTTACGCGGCGGGGCTCGACGTCGTTTCAAGTGAACCCATCAAGGGGGATAACCCTCTCCTTTCGGCCAAGAACTGCATTATAACGCCGCACATTTCATGGGCCCCGAAAGAAAGCCGTCAGCGCCTGATGAACATCGCCGTCGAGAATCTGAAATCGTTTTTGGGCGGGCAGCCGGTCAACGTGGTCAACGGGGTTGAATAAAGGAAAACAGCAATGGATATAACCGAATTAAAGGAGGAAATTGGACATGGTACAAAATCGCGTAGCTGACAGAATGAGTTTGCTGCACACGGAGACCGCTTTCAGCATCATGGCCCGGGCCAACGCCCTGGAGGCGCAGGGCAAAAGCGTCGTCCATCTGGAGATCGGACAGCCGGATTTCAAGACTCCGCAAAACATCATCGACGCCGCCTGCAAAGCCCTGAACGAGGGCAAAACCGGCTATACCCCCACGGCGGGGATCGTCCCTCTGAGGGAGGCCATCGCCAAACACTGCCGGGACTACAAAAAAGTGGACGCCGACATGGAAGAAGTGGTGGTGGTGCCGGGCGGCAAGCCCATCATGTTCTACACCCTGCTGATGCTTGCCCAGCCCGGTGACGAGGTCATCTACCCCAACCCCGGCTTCCCCATTTACGAGTCCGTGGTCAAGTTCTCCGGGGCCAAAGCGGTGCCCATGCCGCTGTTGGAGAAAAAAGACTTCCGCGTGGACCTGGAGCAGTTGAAACGCGACATCAACGAGAAGACCCGGTTGATTATCGTCAACAACCCCGGCAACCCCACGGGGGGAATGCTGTCCCAGGAGGACATTGTGGCCATCGCGGACATGGTGCGGGGCAAGGGGATTTACATCCTGTCCGACGAGATTTACGACAGGATTACCTTCGAGGGGCAGCCTCTTTCCATCGCCTCTTTGCCGGGGATGAAAGATCAGACCATCATTTTGGACGGGTTCTCCAAGACCTTCGCCATGACGGGCTGGCGGCTGGGTTTTGGCGTCATGAACAAGGAATTGGCCGGGCACATGACGATGCTCATGGCCAACTCCAACTCCTGCGCCGCGTCCATGACCCAGTGGGCGGCCATCGAGGCTCTGCAGGGCCCCCAAGACGCCGTGCACAAAATGGTGGCGGCCTTCAAGGAACGGCGCGATTACCTGATCGAGGCGCTGAACAAAATCGACGGCGTTCACTGCGTGATGCCCCAGGGCGCTTTCTACGCGTTCCCCAACATTTCCTCCTTCGGCCTTTCGTCGGCGGAGTTCGCGGATCGCCTTTTGGAGGAAGGGGGCGTGGCCGCGGGCGGAGGCGCTGCCTTCGGAAGCTTCGGAGAGGGCTTCATCCGGCTTTCTTACGCCAATTCTTTGGATAACCTAAAGATCGCCGTGGAACGCATCGACCGGTTCACCCAGACGCTGAAGAAAGGTTAGGGCGATCCGCAACAAATTAAAAACCGAGCCTCCTGCCTGATGATAGGCAAGGAGGCTCGTTTTTTAAATCTCTATGTCCTTTATGGTCTTTTAGCAGGCTTTACTTTTTCATTTGGCAAGCATAAAATGTTTGATGAAGCTAAATAATTTTTTGACCCCTATTTTAATTTGGAATTGGAAAGGAGTTTTTGTTCATGAGCGAGGCTCTTCTTTGGGTTCAGGACGAGTTCGGAACGTACCGAATCGGTTACGAGGACGCGGTCAAATACCACGGCAGACGCTATATCGCCGGTGTGGCGGTGGGGTTTCAATGTTTGAACCTGGCCTTTGCCGAGCTGTCCAAGGGCAAGGCCGCAGAACGCTCCAAAGTTCGTTTTTTCAGCGGAATGAAGGGACTGGGGGTGAAGGACGCCGTGGAGATGGTGACGCGCTGCGTCTCGGGCGGGCGTTACGTCGTGGACACGGAGGTCGTGGCGGAGGACTCCGCTCCCGGAACGCCGGGGGAAGGGCGTTTTTACTTCGAGGTGTTTTACGGAACGCGCATGGTGCGCCTCCGCCTGAAACACGGTCTCGTTCCCGGCGAATTCGCTCCCCTCTGTTTGAAGGACGAGGCGAAAGCCATCGCGCCGGAGGAGCTGAAGCGCCTGCAGGAAATCAAAGAAAACGTCGCCGCTTACGTGATAGGTCACGATCCGCGGGAAATTTTCGACTACGAAGTTTTTTGATCGATAAAGTTTGTTTCGGCAAATAACAAATAAGGAGGCGGTTGTGGATGTATTTCGGCAGGAGAGTACCGTTGAAAAAGGCGGCCCTATTGTGGGCGCTGATAGGGATATCGTTTTTTACGGGATTCGCGTTCGCGGCGGACCCGATTGTTTTCGGTGACCAGTACGGGCGGGAAATAAAACTGGACAAGCCCGCCCAGAGAATCGTCACCGTGCCTATTCCCGCGGCGAGCATGGTCATGGCGCTGGATGGAACCGACCAGCACCTAGTGGGGATGAATCCGTCGGCCAAGCGCGCGCTGCTGGAGGGGATACTCGGAAAGTTCTTCCCCAGCTCCGCCAACATCAACAGCGACATCGTCATGGGAGAGGGGTTCGCCCCCAACGT
>JAISWV010000360.1 GCA_031270755.1 Synergistaceae bacterium | reverse complement strand
ATCGACGATGTAATATTTGTTCATGGTCTTCAACAACTGTTTGCCTTTGACGTCATACCGGCCTGCCTCATAAAAAACGAAAGCGTTTCGCAGCATTTCAATGTAGCTGCCGACAGTTCTGCTTGCGGGAGCTTTGCGCCGTTCTTCGAGGCCGGCGGCTCCCTCGTCCGCCAACACTTTACCGATACCGTTAGGGGACGTGACGTTCCCGATGTTGTCGGCGAGAAACATCACTATTTTACGGAGCAGCGCCTGATCCGTCAGTTTATTGCGTTCCATGACGTCTTTCAGTATAACGGTGGAATAGACGCCCTCCAGCATGTCGTTGACCCGCTGCTCGTTGAACCCGAGTTCACGAACCGCGGGCATCCCTCCGAATTTCAAATAGGTCTGGAACTTCTCTTCCAGGCTGACTGACGGCTCGAAAGCATGAAAATCCAGGAATTCACGGAAAGACAACGGCAGCATTCGGATCTCCACGCAGCGGCCGGAGAGCAGAGTGGCGAATTCGGAGGACAAAAGATAGGCGTTGGAGCCTGTAACGTAGATATCCACGTCGAAATCCACGAGGAAAGAATCGATCGCCCTCTGCCAATTTCGAACCATTTGTATTTCGTCGAAAAGCAGGTAGGTTTTCCCCTCTTTCGGCATCCGCGTTTTCACATGATCATAGAACGCGGGGTAGTCGAGGATGTCTTTGTACCGCATGGACTCGAAGTTCATTTCCAGGATATGTTCGCCGTCCGCGCCGAGCTGCCGCAGTTCTCTGGTGAATAGCTTTAAAAGCGTGGATTTTCCACATCGCCTGATGCCGGTCACGATTTTTATAAAACTTGTATCCTTGAACTCCCGCAGCGTGTCCATGTACTTCGGTCTGTCTATCATTCCCATCACCCGGCATATGGTATAACACAGAACAAAAACGGAGGCAAGTTTTTAACATGGAAGTCAATAATTTATAAAAACGGATATGTTTTCGACTTGAAATTAAAATACCTATGTAACCGGCATATTCGCCGAAGGCGCCCCAAAACAATCACGGCTTCGTCGGGCGCGAAATTTTTTCTGCGAAAATAGATTCGCCTCTATATTTCATTGCTCGTCGCGATCCCTGCTCATGACCAGTTGCGTTTATAATGATAGCGCGCTTGCGAAAAAAGGGAACATCCGCCGAAAGGAGGAGAAGGCGATGGACAAACTTCCCAAATTGCCCATAGGTATTCAGACATTCGAGATAATTCGGACCGAGGGTTATCTTTATGTGGACAAAACAAAATATCTCGTGGATTTGATCGATAACGGCAGGGTTTATTTCCTGTCCCGCCCCCGGCGTTTCGGGAAATCGCTGACCGTCTCCACCTTCGACGCGCTCTTTTCAGGTAAAAAAGAACTCTTCAAGGGGCTTTACGCCGAAGAGTTTCTGAATCGCCCCAATTACAAAATCAGCCCTGTTGTGCAGCTGGACATGAGCAACTTGACGACAAATACGGGGGTTGAGGGCTTCCACGCCTCTATTCTCGAGCGCCTCCAGGAAAACGCGCGGCATTTTGGAATTTCTCTCGGAAGTTCCGCTCCCGGCGACGCTTTTTACAGTTTGCTGAAAAATGTGGCCGAGAAGCACGAATCCCCTGTCGTACTTCTAATAGACGAGTATGACAGCCCCATCCTGCGCCATGTGTTCGATCTTCCAAAAGTCGGGGAGATACGCGAAACCCTGAAAGACTTTTATATGCGCGTCAAGTCCGCCGACAAATATCTGCGCTTTGTTTTCATGACGGGCATAAGCAAATTTTCGAAGATGGGGGTCTTCTCCGCCCTGAACAACCTGAAGGATATTTCCGCGAAGGACGATTACGCGACGATGCTGGGGTATACCGAAAAAGAGCTTCTGTCCAATTTCGACGGATACCTCGATAAAACAGCCGCGAAACGGAAAGAAACCAAAGAAGAGCTTATTGCAAAAATCCGGGACTATTACGACGGTTTTTCCTTCGATGGAGAAGAACGCCTCTATAACCCATTTTCCACACTCAATTTTTTTGACGACGCGGCGTTCAAAAATTACTGGTTCGAGTCCGGCACGCCCTCTGTCTTGGTAGATTACATCAGGCGTCACGATCTGGAGGTCGAGGCCTTCAGAGGACGCGAGGTCTCCGAAAATTTCACGGCTACGGCGGAAATAGAGCGGGCATCGCCGGAAAGTTTTCTGTTTCAGAGCGGATACCTCACCATAAAGGCGCGAAACGACGGTAATCTTACCTTGGATTATCCCAACAAGGAAGTGCTCTCGTCCGTGGCGCGGCTATTCTTGAATGGAAAATTCAACGCCGAGGGGTTCGACGCCGAAGCCAACAGGCTGAGCAAGGTTCTGGCCAATGGGGACGCCGAAGAACTGGTTCAGATGTACGACAGGCTTTTGACATCGATTCCATACGACATATACGAACGCGAAGAGAAGAAGTACGCGGCGGAGAACAGAAAACGCAAAATTTATCCGCTTGCGGAGAGTTTTTTCCACGCGCTGCTTTTCTCCATGCTCTGGTCTTCATGCCTCCAAACTACAGCGGAAAACCATAGCTATAAAGGAAGAAGCGATATCGAGACCGAGAAAAACGGGCATCACTATGTCATCGAGTTGAAAATAGCCGATGGAAAAGAAGCATCTGAAAAAGCCGCTGAAGAAGCCCTCCGACAAATCCGCGAAAAAGGTTACGCGGATAAATACGCCGGACAAAATGCGATACTTCTCGGCCTTGGGGTGGACAGAGAAGCTCGGCGGGTAGGCAAAGCCAAGATGGAACGGGTACCGTGAAGTGAAATCTATTCATTTGATTTTGGTAGTCGAACGCGGTTCGGGTGATGGACGGATGGTATCCAGCGGGTGGATGGTATCCTCCCCTACGGTTACGGTATCGAAAATCATCCTGTAAAATTATGTTATACTGAATCACAGCACAATTTACCTGCAAATAAAGGAGAAAAGGAGGATTGAAAAGATGGAAACCGCGCCGCAAGCGGAATCGCAAGGATGGGAAGCCCTTGCCCAGAAAGTATGGGCCGGTCTGGACAGGCTCGAACGATCGCAAGCGGACACCGACCGGCAAATGAAAGAAACCGAACGACTGCTAAAGGAGCTTTTCGCGGAAACAGACCGACGGATGCAAGAAACTGCGCTTCAGATGAAAGAAACCGACCGGCAGATGCAAGAAACCGACCGGCAGATGCAGGAAACCGATCGGAAGATCGATAAGCTTTCAAAGAACATCGGCGGACTGAACAATTCCTTCGGTGCGCTGATCGAGAACTTGATATCCGCCCGGTTGTGGGAAAAGTTTGCGGACTACCCCTACAACCTTCAGCGGGCTTACCAGCGTGTGAAGCTCTACGATGACAAGAACCGCGTTCTTACCGACATCGACATTCTGCTTTCGGACGGTTCATACGCGATGGCCGTGGAGGTGAAGGAAAAGCTGGACAGAAAAGACGACGTGAAACATCACGTGAAGCGCATGAAACTCATCAAGAAATACCCGCCTGCCGAGGCAAAGGGAAAGTTTTTGCTGGGCGCTATGGCCGGGGGTGAGGTCGATTCCGACGTCGCCGGTTTTGCCTACGCCAACGGTTTCTTTGTGTTGGAACTCGCGGGGGAAGCCGTGCGCCTCGTCTCCCCTCCGTCAGGTTTTACTCCAAAAGAGTGGTGACTTGACGGGATGCCTTTTTGCCGGCCCTCCGTTTCAACCTAGATTCAGCTAAGATACCGAACTATACTCACGACCTCAAACATTACCAAGATGACCACAGACGCACAATGGCCCGGGGGCAAGGAAGGCCGCTTTGGGCTGAAGCTCCGCTCCCCTGAGTTTGAACATTTACATGGAGTATAATACGACGATTACTCAATGAGGAGTTGTTGCCGGTGACCAGTCTCTATGAGTTTCTGTCGCTCGGTCGGTGGGGGCTTTCGTTTTCGTCGTGGGGAGTTTTTTGTCTTGCCGTTTTTATCGTGGGGTTCGCAAAAACAGGACTGCCCGGAATCACCATCCTCGCCGTTCCTTTGGTCGCGATGGTTTTTCCCCCGAAGATATCAGTGGGCTTGATGCTGCCCATTTACATGCTGGCCGACGTTTTATCGGTGTGGAACTACCGGCGCTTCGCCAAAAGCCGTTATTGTCTTCCATACCTGTTGTTCGTGGGACTGGGTGTCTGGAGCGCCTCCTTCGTGGCCGGGGCGGTGGACGACCGGACCTTCGGCGTCATTATCGGGTGGACGGTGGCGGTCTTGGTCACCCTGAGCGCCGGAACGGACTTTTTGCAAAAACGGAAGAAAAACCTGGAGCCGGTCGAAGCTCCTCCTTTGGTCATGTCCGCCTTTTTCGGGATGACGGCGGGTTTAGTCTCGGCACTGGCCAACGCCGCAGGTCCCATTATGGC
The DNA here is from genome assembly GCA_031270755.1 of Synergistaceae bacterium. Classification (GTDB taxonomy): domain Bacteria; phylum Synergistota; class Synergistia; order Synergistales; family Aminobacteriaceae; genus JAISLU01. The sequence goes on along the minus strand of JAISWV010000360.1, from coordinate 4,645 downwards.
CCTCTACATGATTTTGGCGCGGCTCGACAAGTTCTCGATCCTGGGGACGACGGCGGTCTGTTCTTTTTTCATGAACTGGTTCAAGGTGCCTTTGTTTCTTACCTTGGACATGTTGAGCGTCGAGACGTTGAAACTGGACATCGCCACGATCCCCATAATCGTCCTGGGAGGGCTTGCAGGGATCGTCTTTGCGAAAAAACTGCCGCAAGAGGCCTTCAAAAAGCTCATACTCGTGTTGGCCCTGGCCTCGTCAATCAAGCTGATTCTCAGCTGAGGGTCCGGGTTTTATACCGCTGTTCCAGGTGTCCGACTTCGTCGGGGGGCAAGCAAGGCCGCTTTGGGCTGAAGCTCCGCCCCCCTGAACTTGAACGTTTACAGACGGAAACGGGGAAAATTTGTCATTATTGTTATTCTGGCTTGACCTTCTTGAAGAACAGCGCCTTTTTCTGGGTGGTGTCGCAGACAAGCATGACGCCGTCCTTGTCCTTGGGGTTGTGGAACTCGTCCATGGTCAAAACGGCGTGCAGCAGCTTCAGGCCTTTTGTGGCCTCCAGGGCGTCCCGCACCTTCACGGGGTCGTCCGTGCCGGCCCGCTCGATGGCGTCCTTGAGCCAGTACATGCAGTCGTAAGCCATAACGGCGTTCATGAACTCCTGACACTCGGTGCCCGTCTTCTCCTTATATTTGTCGAAGAACGGCTGCAAGGTGGGGTCGTAGCGGTCCACGTGGCTGACCCAGTAGGTGTTGCCCAGGGCGTCCCCCGCCACTTCCCACATGAAATCGCCGTAACCGTCGCCGCCGATGATCGTTTGCTGAATGCCCAGCTCCCGGGCCTGTCTCACGGCCAAAGGCAGAGATTTGCCCATGAAAGGAAAGACCAGAAGGTCCGCGCCGCTCTCTTTGATGTTGGTGAGCTGGGAGCGGAAATCCACGTCCTCGCCCCGGAACCCCTCGTCGGCCACGATCTTCCCCCCGTATTCCTCGAAGCTGGAGATGAAGAACTCCCGCTGCCCCTGAGAGTAGTCGCTGGACACGTCGTAGAGGATCGCCGCCTTGACGAGGTTCATGTCCTTGGCCGCGAAGTAGGCCATCATACGGCCCTGGTAGGGGTCTAGGAAACAAATGCGGAAGTTGTAGGGGCGGACCTTGCCCTGCTCGTCCATTGTGACCAGGGGGTTCGTGGGCAATGTGCCCAGGTGGGGAACCCGCCCCCTGTTGAAAATGGGCGCGGCGGCAATACAGAGTCCGCTTCCGCTGGGCCCGATGACCGCCGTCACCTTGTCCGATTCGACCAGGCGCCGGGCTGCGTTGACCATGTCCTCCTGCCGCGTGCGACAATCGTACATGATGAGTTCGATAGGCTTGCCGAGGATGCCGCCCGCCGCGTTGATCTCCTCCACAGCTATCTTGACCGATTCGACCTCCGCCACGCCGTAGGCCGCGAAGTCACCCGTCACCGTGGCGATCTCCCCGATCTTGATCGTGTCCGCCCCCCACGCCGGGAAGCTCAACAACAACGACATCACGACACAGAACACCGCAACTCTTTTCATTACGAAGCCCTCCTCCATATGAATAATTGAATTTTTGGTGCCGTCGAGGCATGAGGAAAAAACCTGCCTCGGACCTTTCATATTTTATTTCGTCAGAATCGTTCTGCGTATCCGTAAGCTCTGAAAAAGTAATCTATAAAAATAAAAACCTCGTTTCACGCCCAAAACGGCCAAAACCCAAAGGCCGCCATTCAGGGCTCGAGTCGAGGTTTTGAAAGCAGAGTATAATACTGCAGGAAGGCGAGCTCCATGGAACGATGGAACTGGAACATTGGAACGGGGGCCGCCTGTGCGAGCACAAGTTTTGAAAGGAGTGGTTCCGTAAATGTTCGGTATCGGCGCTAAAAAATTGAAATGCGTCGCCCCTCTCACGGGGGTTCAGGCGGACTTGGCGGACGTCCCCGACCCCCTGTTCGCGACGAAAATTTTGGGAGACGGGACTGCCATCGAACCCACAGACGACACCGTCAAAGCGCCCTGCGCGGGAGAGGTGATCACTCTTTCCCCCAACTGTCACGCAGTCGGCATCAAAACGGAGGAAGGAGCGGAGCTGCTGATCCAACTGGGGATCGACACGGCCGAGCTGGAGGGGGTCTTCGAGGGATTGGTCAGGCAGGGCGACGTCGTAAAGCAAGGCCAACCGCTGATCCGCTTCGACGCGGCCAAGATCACGTCCGCCGGTAAAGAAACGGTGACTCCGTTTCTCGTGACGAACCCGGATCGGGTCAAGTCGATGGCGCTCCTGCCCGGCCCTTACACAGGAGGCGAAACCCCCATCATGGAATTGAATTTATAAGAGCTGAATTTATAGCTTGCCGGCTCGCTGAACTCGCTGAATAAAAGAAAGCCTTGGGCTTCGTATCGGCAGCTCACCGGCTTTTCAATATTGATCTTTTCAATATCGAGCTCAATATCAAGCTCAAAACTTTCACTCAAGCTTCCCGCACGTACTCCAAAAGTCCTTCCACGCTGCTTTTGATGAAAAAGCGCTCGCGCTCGCGCAAGTCCTCCGGCAAGTCGGAGTATCCCTTCAAAAGAGAGTCGCGCGAAAGCAAGTGGTCCACAATGGCGTCTTCGGGCTGTGATCTCATCTCGGAAACGACGGAAAGCCAATCGCCGAGCTGGCCTTTCGCCAGCGCGATCCGGTTGCGGGCACGCCGCGCCGCCCCCCAATGGGAATAGCACAGGAGCTCGTCGCCCTGAAGAAGTTCTTCAATTTTATGGAGAGAGTCCTGGGCCTTGGTGTAGTCGAACTTGGGCAGCGACGCCGGGTGCATGTAGGGCAGAGTGGGAGACGCGGCCAAGGGAAGCACGGTCCCCGCGGCCTCGCCCACGAACAAGAGCCTTTCGCCCTTGAAGGGAACGAGAAACGATATATGATGCGGAGCGTGTCCCGGCGTTTCGAGGACCGTCACGCCCTGAAGCCCGTCCCAGTCCAGAAGAGATTCCGGGGCCAAGGGCAGAGGAGCGCCGTACATCTCGGCGATGTCTCCCAAGGTGGCGAGGGAGGCTTGCCACAGTTTTTCGGGGTGGGTCAGGTGTTTTCTGCCCTTGGGGTGAACCATGACTTTCGCGCCCTTGTAGCGCTCGCAAAACTGCCCCACTCCTCCCGAGTGATCCAGGTGGACATGCGTCAAAAGGACGAGGTCGACGCCGTTGGCAATAGAGGACAATTGATCGGACAGCAAGGGGATGGTGCTCGGCGGACCGGGATCGACAACCACCCTTCTTCCCAGGGAATCCACGAAAAACCACGCGGAAATGAGATGGCGGAAGCCCTCTCGGCTCTGAGGAAGATCCAGCAAGTGCAACCCCTCGGGAAGAATCGCCGAACGCCTTTCGATCGTTCGTCTTTCCGATTTCCTCCGCTCGAAAACGCGGCGTTCCGGTCCTCTCCACGCCGCGGCCGTTTGAAAATCCCGCCTTCTGTCCGCTCCTCTTCCATCCGCTCCCCTTCTATCGCCGGAGCGGCGATCCGAGCTTTTTCTCCGTTCATCGGTACAGGTCATTCTTCGATCACCACTTTCATGTCTTTGAATGCGACTTGTTTCAGCTCCTCCAGTTCATCGTTCGACATGCGAATACAGCCCTCGGAAACCATGGACCCCAGCGAGTCGGGGGCGTGAGTTCCATGTATGCCGATACCCCGCCAGCCCGTTCGAAGCCGGATAAACCACGGTCCGTAAGCGCCCCTGATGACGCCTTTGCCGTCTCGAAAATCGTGGGTCCAGCCGCTGGCGTCCTCGATGGACTGCACCGTAAAAATGCCGTTGGGCGTTTTGTTGTCGCCCGCGCGTTCTTTATCGCCCGGGTTTTTGCCAACCGCCACTCTATAGGATTTTTCCACGTCGTCGCCGCGGTACAAATACAGGCTGTAATTCTTTTTATTGATCCGGACCCAGTATTCGTCGTCGTCGACGGACAATTTCGCCGGGACGGGCCCCGGAAACGCGTCGATGGAAACGGTTGGCTCGGGGAAAAAGTCGGTTATCCTGAGTTCCGTGATTCTCTGCTCCAGAGGGGCCGTCTGCGATTCATTCCGGGGCTCCTCTCGTTCGGGGCGGGAAGAAAAGAAAAAATTCACGCCCCAGGAGATTCCCAGGGTCAACAAGGCCACCATGACGACGATTCGCGTCAAAGGATGATAGCGCCGCCGCCTTACCCATCTTCCCTGTCCCTTGTCGATCCAAACAATTTCAACATGAAACAAGCTTGCCAACCAATTCAGTAATTTCCCCGTCTTCATCGAATTTTCCCACCCTCATCCTCGCCGGCGTCGCTTCTTCTGAGGTAAATGTTCAAGCCTCGATCATAATTGCTCCGGCATAAAACCATCGAAAATATTTCCGATGAGAAACCCGAGATCGCAGCGATTTTCGGTTTACTATCAGCGTTTTCTGAATGCCGGAGCGACAATGAAATTTTTTATTGTCATAATTGGTTATTGTAGCGCCTGATGCCGTTCTTCGCCATTGGTTTTCGCGCCCTCACCTTTCGAACTCCACGACGGTGACGCCGTAACCCCCTTCTCCGATATCGCCCAGGCGGTAGCCGGACACGTATATCAACCTGGCGCAGAGAGCGTGAACCTC
>JAISWV010000356.1 GCA_031270755.1 Synergistaceae bacterium | reverse complement strand
CATATTTTCGCTTCTGGAAACCAAGCGCTCCAAACGCCGTTCTTCCTGCAGGAGCTCTTCTTTTTTGGTGCTCAGAAGCCGATGCCGCTCCTCCAAAGATCCTCGCATCTTCATGAACTCGGAGGCGCGCTCGTAAGAGGCCTTTTCATCCAATGTTTCGCCTCGCCTCGAGCTTTCCAGCAGCTCCTCGCGGGATTGGTCGTAGTCTTTGACCGCTTTGTCTATAGCCGTAGCCAAGTCCCTCAATTCCAGCACAAGAGCACTCCCTCGCTCCTTTACGTCCTCAAGGCGCTCTGCCTCTTCCTGTCTCAGAAGATAGAGCTCGTCGAGGCTTTCCTGCAAGGAACGACTGATACGCTTCTCGATGTCCACAATTTTATCTGCCATAGAATACTCCACACGCCCAACAGTCGACGAGGTAAAAAGCCCGCCCTCTTCGTTTTCCGTGTTTACCCGCTTTGAACGTTTATTCAGGAATTATACCTTTCCCGCGGTTCCGTCACAAGGTGCGCACGTCAGAGCGGGGCACCTGCATGAAACGATGTGGGAGGCCCCGATGGCGGGCGACAGCAGTGCGGTGGACATTGTTCATTGGTCCATTACCGATTCACAACCCAGCGTCCGTATCTGCGGCCGCCTTCACGCTTGAGAATTCCACGCAACTTCAATTCGTGAATATTTGACTCTGCTTGTCTTCGCGTAATACCAATAATTTCCATTATATGCTCGGCTGTTGTCTTAGGGTTTTTCGCTATCAAATCAACTATTCTCCGCTGTGTCTCATTTATTTCGAAGTCTTTTTCGAAGTTGCCGTGGTTTATTTGTGTTTTATTCATTTCAGCGTCAAACGAATAGCTGTCGTCGAGCGGCACGATGATTCTAAAGATATCGCCGTCAATCAACTGCGGGTCTTGACCGGAGTACCGTCTGCCGTACTTGAACAGATTCTTCACACCGAAACCGAGTTCCTCAGCCAACCCGATCGTGCGGAAAAAGGCGGAGATTATCGGGTTCTTCGGGGTCGGTTCACAATTCTCCGGTGTTATCGGTCCATCCCTTTCCGCGCGATTCCCGTTCGATACCGTCATCTTGTCGCGCTCGATTACAAACTTAGCGGGACGAGAGCTTGTAAACTCCCGGTGTATCAGGGTATTCACAATCCTCGCCGATCAGGCCCGCGCTTTGCAGAAGCTCCAAATCGGACAGATTTTTCCACAGGTGATCTTGACGGTGGTTTATCGCCATCTGACGCAGACGCGGGAGCATATCAAACCTTAGGTGTTCAGGAGTAACATAAGGATAGATTTTCTTTTCGGTATATATCTTCTGCTCCCCCCTTCAGCTTGTCGAGTATTTACTTCATATCGCCGTGAATGCTCACGCACATCATAATAGCATCTCCGTGGAAAATTTCATGAAGGGTACCGTCTTCGAGTTCGCAGCTTTTCAGCTTTTCAGGTTTCAGGATTATGTCATTTTGTCACAATAAAATTATTTTTTATAGTGAAATATTTCCAGTGATTTCGTTGCCGTCTTTCTCTATACTCGCTTTCAAATATCCAATGATGCCGTCTGGTAAGGCAAATTTCCGGGCAATATTTTTCAGGAGGCGATTTTTGTGGGGTATCCCAAGGGAAATCTGGTCAGTCGTGCGATTGTAAAACCTGGCGTATACACCGTCATTCCGCCGGAGGGAAGGGTCCTCAACGTTCTTCCGTATTTCGAGGGGTTTTCGACGACGATCCTGGCTTCGCCGAAATACGGCGCCAGTTTCGTGTTCTACGTTTCCAGCCTGGCGCCGGGAGCCAACACAACCCAGACCTGGTGTAAAGAAGAAGGGATCGAAAGCTTCGTCTATTTCATGGACGAGGAAAAACCCGGCGGCGGGAAGCTCGACGTCCGCGTCGGCGGCGAGAAACAAACCCTGTCCCAGGGGGGCTACGCTTACGCCCCGGCCGGGGTCGGCATGGACCTTTCCAACCCGTCCTCCGGCGGCATACGCGTTTTGCTTTACAAACAGCGTTATATTCCCCTTCGCGGGCACGAAGCGCGCACTGTGTGGGGCAACGTCAACGATATACAGGAAAGAATCTACGACGACATGGAGAACGTTTTCGTCCAGGACCTTTTGCCCATGGATTTAGGCTTCGACATGAACTTCCATATTTTGAGTTTCGAACCGGCGGGAAGTCATCCTTTTATCGAGACCCATGTTCAGGAGCACGGAGCGTATATCCTTTCCGGACAGGGCGTTTACATGCTGGAAGAGGACTACGTCCAGGTGCAGAAGGAGGATTTCATCTGGTTCGGTCCCTTCGCCAAGCAGGCTGTCTACGCGACGGGGCGCCAGCGGTTGAGCTACATCTACTCCAAAGATTTCAACAGAGACGTGCAACTTTAAAACCGGAGGTGCGGATATGAAAAAACTTCGCGTGGGCATTATCGGCGGCGGCATATCGGGAACGGCCCTGGGGTACCATCTGAGCCTCTACGGGAACGCGGAGGTCGTTTTATTCGAGAAAAACGCCATAGGCTGCGGAACGACGTCCAAATCGGCCGGTACGGTCTGCCTCTTCGACGACTCGCTGCGCAACCGATATTGGGACGTGCGCCTTTACGGGTTCGAAAGCTATCTCAAAATGGAAAGAGAAGAAAAGGGTTCCACCGGGTTCGACAAAACCGGAACCCTGGTGGCGGTCACCTCCGAAGAGGTCGAGGCCACCGTCGAGACGGGTATCGCTCTGGCAAAAGCCGCGGGCTACCAAGGGGAGTATATTACGGACAAAGACCGCATCAAGAAAATACTGCCCCTCATCGACGTCGAAAACATCCTGGGTGCCGGATACACCCAGGACGACGGCTACTTCGACGGCACCATGATCTCCAACACCTACGCCAGGAAGATGCAGCAAAAAGGCGGGGTCGTCTATACCATGACGCCGGTGGTGGAGATCGTCGTGTCCGGCGGTAAAGCCGCGGGGGTAAAAACCGCCGGCGGAACCATGCACCTCTTCGATCGCGTTGTGGACTGCACCGGTCCCTGGAGCCGCTTCACGGGGAAAATGGCCGGTTTGGACGTCCCCATTTGGCACACCAAGGCGGAGGCCTTCTTCCTCAGTCCTCCCGGGAAAAAGCTGAACTACGTCTTTCCGGTCCTCAAATACCCGGCGTTTTACGCCCTTCGAGCCGGAGACAACATCTTCATCTGCAAATCTCACCTGTCCATGGACCTGGACAACCCCATGCACGCAGGCCAGTGGGACCCGGACAAGCTTCCGGCCACGGGCGGCACGGACGACTATTTCATCGAGTTTCTTTTCGAGCAGATGCAGAAATCCGTGCCCGGCCTCGTAGCGAGCGGCCTCGTTTCCTCCTGGCTCTCCTACAGGGCCGAGCCCCGGGATTTTCTGCCCCTCTTGGGGGAGACCCCCATCGACGGGTACATTTTGGCGACGGGGTACGGCGGCAACGGCATCATCGAGGCGCCGGCGGCCAGCCGCGATCTCGCCAAGTTCATCATGAGGGGAGAAAGCACGCCTCTTCTGGAAGACTGGGCTTTCAAGCGCCTTTGGGGCAAAGAAAGGTCATGAAATGGACATTGCCGTCTGCGTCAAACAAGTTCCGGTTTCCAACGACGTTTCCGTAGATCCTGTCACCCATTCGCTGGTGAGGGACAGCGCGGAGAGCATGCTCAACCCGGCGGACGCGAACGCGTTGGAGGAAGCCGTCGCGCTGAGGGAGCGGTACGACGGGCAGGTGATCGCGTTCACCATGGGGCCGCCCTCCGCGGAGAAGGCCTTGCGCGCGGCCTTGGCCATGGGGGCGGACGACGCCGTTTTGATCACGGACCGAGCCTTTGCGGGTGCGGACACCGTGGCCACCGCCAGGGTTCTCGCGGAAAGCCTGAGACGTTACGGCGTTTTCGACCTGGTCATAACCGGCTCGGAGTCCTCCGACGGCGCGACGGGCCAAGTCGGGCCAATGCTTGCGGAGTTCCTGGCGTGGCCGCACCTCACGGAGGTCCGGCGCATCGAGGCTGTGGAGACAGGGCGCTTGCGGGGCCTGAAGAAGTTCAAAAACGGATTTCTGCGGGCAGCGGTGACGCTTCCGGCGGTGCTGACGGTCTCCTACGGGTGCAACGAGCCAAGGCTGCCGACGTTTCTCTCCCAAATAAGCGCGAATAAAAAGAGCGTTCCCGCGTACACCAACAAAGAACTGGGCCTGTCGCCAGGCGCGGTGGGGCTGGCAGGGTCGCCCACGGAGGTCATCGACACCTTCGCGCCGGAGAGGCGGAAGCGCGCGGAGCTTCTGTCGGGCACTCCAGAGGAGATCGCCGGCAAAATACTGGCGTTGATCGAAAAGAAAAGAGGAAAAGACAATGGCTGAGGAACGCGGAAAGCAGCCACGCGAATGCCTGCATGGGGGTCTCGGGGGGGCCAGTGAGCCCGCTTTTGGGCAAGCGGGATCTATCCCCCCGAGCTTAAATGGAATATGCGTTTTTGCCGATTGCTCCGAAGGGAGGGTCGAACCCGTTTTCAGCGAGCTTCTCTCGGCCGCCCACGGCATCGCGGAGACGACGAAGGAGCCGATTCAGGCTCTTCTTGTGGCGGAATCCATCGCCGGACCTCTCGAAGACCTGAAGAGCATGGACGTCGACGAGATTTACGCCGTGGAAACCAGCGGCGTTTCGGAGCTGGGCGACGACTCCCGGAGTGCCGTGGTCGCCGAAATGCTGAGGCGCGTTTCGCCGAGCTGTGTCCTTATCCCAGCCAACGACGCGGGGCGCTCGCTCTTTCCGCGAGTGGCCGTGAAATTGAACACCGGCCTGACCGCGGACTGCACGGAATTGATCGCGGAGCGGCGGGAAAGCGGATATGTCATCCGGCAGAACAAGCCTTCTTTCGGCGGCAACGTGCTGGTGAGCATCGTCCACCGTGAAGGGCACCTTCCTCAATTGATGACCCTTCGGGAAGGGGTCTGCAAGCCGCACCGGGAAGCCCGGAAAAAGCAGGAAAAGCAGCCCCAAAAGCCCCAGGTGCGAATTTTCCAGGATATCCTCGTTCCGGAGAGCGTCGTTTCTCTGCTGGAGGTTTTGCCTCGGGGCGAGGAGGCCGGAGACATTCTCGCCGCGGACGTGGTGGTCGTTGCGGGCCGGGGCGCTCTGAAAGACGGCGAGCTCGACGCGCTGCGGGATCTGGCGGAAAAAATCGGCGGCGCTTTGGGGGGTACGCGCCCTCTCGCGGACGAGGGCCTCATTCCTTTCGAAAACCAGATCGGGCAGACCGGCCGCACCATCAGGCCGGAAATTTGCCTTTCTTTCGGCGTCTCGGGGGCGATACAGCACGTGGAGGGCATAAAAGACACGAAACTTTTCATCGCCGTCAACAACGACCCGAACGCGCCGATCTTCCACGCTGCCGATTACGGTGTGGTGGCGGATATGAAAGAAATCATAAAAGCGCTTATTGAACAGTGACTTGGGGCGCCCCCCCCAAAACCGCCACGGGCCCGGGCCCCGGACCCCGTATGGGGCGCGCCAAGTTTTGTTTATATAAGGGCGGGAAAAAAAAAAGGGAATAACG
>JAISWV010000319.1 GCA_031270755.1 Synergistaceae bacterium | reverse complement strand
CTGGCGCGTCTACCAGTTCCGCCACCCTCGCATCGTAAATGAGCGCTCAGACGTAAATTGAGCACCCACATATTATACTCTTCCTTTAGAGGCTCGTTTATTCGATCTTTTTCGCGACTCCGTCTCCCACTGTGTGGCACGAAGCGCTGCCGCCCAGTTCAATGGGTCTTTGGGCTGCGCCGCTTTCTCCCAGGTAAGACGTCACGGCGTCTTGGATGGATTTTGCCCCGGCGCTCTCTCCGATGTGGTCGAGCATCATGGCCGCGCACAAAATCGCCGCCAGGGGATTGGCTTTTCCGGTTCCGGCGATGTCGGGCGCGGACCCGTGAACGGGCTCGAACATGGATAAACTGTCCCCGATGTTGCCTCCCGCACCGAGGCCCAGCCCACCCGTCAGAGCCGACAGGAGATCGCTGACGATATCGCCGAAAAGGTTGGGACACAGGATAACTCCGTAACCTGCCGGGTTCCTGGCCAGATGATAACACAGAGCATCGACGTTTTGTATCTTGAGGGCCATATTCGGGTACGTCGCCGCGACACGCTTCGTCTCTTCGTCCAGGAACCCGTAGAGAAAGGGAACGGCGTTGGCCTTGCTGGCGAGAACCACCTCTTTTTCCCCGCGTTTTTGCGCCAGGTCGAAGGCGTGGCGCGTCACACGCTCCACACCGGGCCGGGTGAGCGCACCGATCTGCAAGGCCGCCTCGCAGTCGGGGACAAATTTTGCGGAGAGGTGTCCGGTGAGCTTATACAATCCCCGTTCCGCCTGGAAGGGAACGTCTGCGCCTCCCTTTTGGGTTGTCATCCCGATGCCCATGTAAAAATCCTCCGTGTTTTCACGCACGACGACGGAGTCGATGCGGACGCCTTTTGAAAGAGGGACGGGACAGGGGACGCTTTCGTAGCTGCACGCCGGGCGCAGGTTGATGTACTGATCGAAGTGGAAGCGCAGCTTCAAGAGTATCCCGCGCTCCAAAATGCCCGGCTTTACGGAGGGATCTCCCACCGCTCCCAGCATCATCGCGTCGCAGAGCCTCATTTCCGCAAGGACGGAGTCGGGAAAGATCTCGCCCGTTTTATTGTAGTGCGCCGCTCCAAAGGGGTAGCGGATCCACTGCATTTGAAAACCATGCCGGCTCCCGGCCGCATCGACGACTTTCACGGCCTCGGCCGTGACCTCGGGGCCAATTCCGTCGCCGGGCAGGAGCGCTATCTTGTAGTTTTTCATGCTCCCGCACCCTCGAGTTTCCTGCGCACCCAGGGAACCAGGCCGCCCGAGGCGATCAGCTCGCGCAAAAAAACGGGAAAGGGCCGTGCCGTCCAGGTCTGTCCGCTTGTTTTGTCGGTGATGGTCCCTTTTTCCAGGTCGACCTCGACGACGTCGTTTTTCGCGATGCCCACGGCGTCGGGGCATTCCAGGATCGGGAGCCCGACGTTGATTGCGTTGCGGAAGAAAATACGGGCGTAGGAGGCCGCCACGACGCAGGATATGCCTGCCCCGGCGATGGCGATGGGGGCGTGTTCCCGGCTGGAACCGCAGCCGAAGTTGCTGCCGGCGACGATGATGTCGCCCTTTTGTACGTTCTTCGCAAAGGTCTCGTCGATGTCCTCCATGCAATGGGGCGCCAGTTCCGCCGGCACGCTGGTGGAAAGGTAACGCGCCGGGATGATGACGTCCGTGTCCACGTTGTCTCCATATTTCCAAACTTTCCCCGTCAAAATTGTCTTCATCGTTTTCACTCCTCAATAGTGTGACAACAGGGTTCAGATTTCCCTCGGGTCCGCGACGCGGCCGAGGATGGCGCTGGCCGCAGCAACCATTGGGCCGGCCAGGACGACCTCGCTTTTCGGGCTGCCCATGCGCCCGACGAAGTTGCGATTGCTGGTGGAGACGCAGCGCTCTCCCGCCGCCAGGATTCCCATATACCCTCCCACACAGGGGCCGCAGGTGGGGGTGCAGACCACCGCTCCGGCCTCGGTCAGGGCACGGATGTACCCCTTGTCCAGGGAGGCGTTGTAAATTTCGTAGGACGCGGGGATGACGATCAGCCTCACGCGCTCGTGAACCCTGCGTCCCTTTAAAATGCTCACCGCTTGCTCGATGTCGGTCATCCTTCCGTTGGTGCAGGAGCCGATGAACACCTGGTCGATATTCATGTCCTTGCACTCTTTGGCGGGCTTTACGTTCTCCGGGAGATGAGGAAGGGCCACAACGGGCTCCAGTTTGTCCAGGTCGACAGATATTTTTTTCGCGTAAGAAGCCGTTTTATCAGGGAAAATCGGCTTGTAACCGCGTTTTGCGCGTTTTTCGACGTAGGTCAGAACCGCTTCGTCGGGGACAAACAACCCCGCCTTTCCCCCTGCTTCGATGGCCATGTTAGCCATCGTCAAGCGCCCGTCCAGCGGAAGCCCACTCAGGCCGTCCCCGTGAAACTCCAGGGCCATGTAGCGCGCGCCCTCGACCCCAAGCTTCCCGATGACGGAAAGGATCAGGTCCTTGCCCCCGACCCAGGGAGAAAGGCTGCCCTGGAAGTCGACGCGGCAGGTTTCCGGGACGCGCAGCCACGTGGTACCCAAGGCCCAAGCCGCCGCCAGGTCCGTGGAACCAACTCCTGTGGCCAGGGTGCCCAGAGCTCCGCCGGTGCAGGTGTGGCTGTCGGCGCCCAAGATGATCTCGCCCGGCAGGATATAACCCTGCTCGGGCAAGAAGGCGTGTTCCACGCCCACGCGCCCCACTTCCCAGTAGAGCATTCCCTGTTTGCGCGCGAACTCTCTGCCGATTTTCGACTGCTCCGCAGAGGCGATGTCTTTATTCGGAGTGAAGTGATCGGGCAAGATCGCGCAGCGTTCGGTGTCGAAAACTTTTTTGGCCCCCATTTCGGCGAACTCCTTGATCGCGGGCGGAGCGGTGATGTCGTTGGCGAAGGCGAAATCGACCTTCACCTCGCAGATGTTCCCCGCTGCGACGGGATCTTTGCTGTGCGCGGCAATGATGGCTTCCGCCATGGTGTAAGCGCTCATTTCAAATTACCCCCTCATTCATAATGATTTTTAGCCTTTTTGGCGAGCTCGACGCCTTTTGCGGACGCCAAGACGTGAAGACGATTGACTCCGTTTATGAAAGCCTTGACGGCCGACTCGATGACGTCCGTACTGACGCCTCTTCCCGGAGCTGTGACCGCGCCCGACTTCAGGACCACCGTGGTCTCTCCCAAAGAATCCGAGCGGTCGCTGGTGGCTTTGATGTTGAAACTGAGCAGCTCGGGCTCCAGGTCGATGGCGCGGCGGATCGCGCGGTAAGCGGCGTCGATGGGGCCGTTGCCCGTGGCCGCGTCGCTGATGTCGCCCTTTCCGTTACGCAGCGTGACCACGGCCAGAGCGGGCCCATCTCCGGTTTTGACCGAACAATGTTTGAGATCGTACAGGTTTTCCCCCGAGGTCAGAAGGATCTCGTCGGCAATCAACGCGGCGATATCCTCGTCGGAGACGTTTTTCTTGCTGTCGCAGAGTTTTTTGAAAAGCCCGAACGCCGCTTCCACCTGTTCGGGTGTCAGGGCGTAACCCAATTGTTCGATTCGGTCGCGGAAGGCATGACGGCCGGAGTGCTTGCCCAGCACGAGCTCGCTTCCGGACGCGCCCACGTCCTCGGGCTTCATGATTTCGTAGGTCAGGGGGTTGACCATGACGCCGTGCTGGTGGATGCCCGCCTGGTGCGCGAAGGCGTTGGCGCCGACGATTGCTTTGTTGGGAGGGACCTGCACGCCTGACAGGCGCGAGACCAGCGTACTGATGGAATGAAGTTTCGTCGTGTCCAGGTTCGTGGCGAGGCCGTATCGGTCGGAGCGGGTTTTCAGCGTCATGACGATCTCTTCGAGGGACGCGTTGCCCGCCCGCTCTCCCATACCGTTGATCGTGCACTCGATTTGGCGGGCCCCCGCCCGGACCGCGGCCAGGGAGTTCGCGACGGCGAGCCCCAGGTCGTTGTGGCAGTGCACGGAGTAGACGACGTCCGCCCCCACTCCCTCGATGATGGACCGGCAGAAGTCGCCGAACTCCTCGGGCGTCGCGTATCCGACGGTGTCGGGGATGTTCAAAGTCGCGGCTCCAGCCGCAGCGGCTATTTTGAAGGCTTCTATCAGGAAAGGCAGCTCCGACCGGCTGGCGTCCTCCGCGGAGAACTCCACGTCCTCCACCAGATCCCGCGCCAGGGAGACGGCGAACTCGATTTCTTTCAGCACCTCGTCGGGCGTCATCCTGAGTTTGTGCTGCATATGGATGGGGCTCGTGGCGATGAAGATATGGATCCGACGCCGCGAAGCGCTTTTCAGGGCGTCGGAGCAGACGCGGATGTCCTCCTCTTTCGTTCGGGCCAGCCCCGCGATTATGGGTTCAGGAATCTCTCGAGCGATGGCCTCGACGCAGGTGAAATCGCCGGGGGATGCCGCGGGGAACCCCGCTTCGATGACGTCGACACCCAATTTGCCCAAATGGCGGGCGATCTGCAGCTTCTCCGCCACGTTCAGGTTCCCTCCGGCCGCCTGTTCGCCATCGCGCAATGTGGTGTCGAAAATACGAACCTTGTTTGCGTTGCTCATAACAAAACACCGTC
>JAISWV010000349.1 GCA_031270755.1 Synergistaceae bacterium | reverse complement strand
CGGATTCGTTGAAGTCCCGAAGGCGCTCGGCGGTTTTGTACATGATGCCTACGCGCTTGTAGTCGCTCTCCAAACGGCGATGGCGGCGCTGAAGCTTCTTGTGCTCGTCCTGAAGCTTCATGTGCTCCTCTCTCAGTTCTTCGAGCTGCTGCCGCGCGCCGCCGGATTCTTCGGCAACGCGTTCCGCCACAATATCGTCTTTCACGTCGCGACGCCTTCGGGCTTTCTATCTATTCCGGATCATCACAGGCTGCGACCGTCATGGGCCAAGACCATCACAGGGCGCACATGACGATGGACTCGTTGTGAACTCGGTTGACTGCTTTGCCGTCGCGCACTGCCGTGGGGCATATCTCCCCGTAAGCGTAGAAACCCGAAAGAGTCAAGCTTTTCGGGAGGTGGTCGAGAATGATATTCCCCTCGATGTCCTTGTCGTCGGCCATGACCATGTAGCGCCCGCCGCAGGAAACGCAGATCACCGTCGTGTAGGTGTAATCTTTCGGGCTCGTGTCGATTTTCTTCAGAATTTCCTCAATGGCCATTTTGCAGGAATCTTGAATGTCCTGCCTTTTCATCGTGGCGATGGAGACGGTGGACTTCTCCGAAATCGAGCCGAAGAGAATGCCGGAACCGTCCGCCGGGTTCAGGGTCTTGATGGTGCGAACCACGGGAATGCCGTCGTTGTAGTCGTTTTTGTTCAGATAGACCTTGAGCGGGGTCGAAACGTACACCGCCAGGTCTCCCTGCTCGATGAGGTCGTCCACGGCCATCCCCACGGATTTCAGGTAATCCACGAAGGGCATGTCCTCCACGGTGTAGACGATATTGTCCCGGGCTTTCGTGACGGTGCGTTTTTGCTCGGAAAAGGCGCTCAAAACGTTTTGCACGGAGAAAAGAGGGCGGACATTTCCTCCCACCAGGACGATAGCCCCGCGGTCCGTGTGGGCCCGGCCGTTGGCGTAAGTCAAGATATCCCCGTCCGCGATATTGGACGAGGGCAGCCCTCCGAAAATGGGGATGTCTCCTGATACTTCGCTCAAAATGTCGACGTAGTCGTCCAGCGGGGTGGCGTCATTGAAAGGGGGGACGAGAAACAAAAGTTTTCCCTGCTCGCCGATGGCGGAGGAAGTTTTCTTGTAAGCCGCCTCCAGCTCCCGGCGCAGGTTTTCTTTCGTGAGAGGGTCCGTCACGGCCACGGAAAAAGTCGCGTCGTCGGCCGTCAAGACCACAAGAACGGCGGATATGATCTGAGACCCGTGTTCCGTGTCGAAGTTGGCGATGCTGGTGCATCCCACTATCTCGAAGGGAAATTTTTCCTCCAGCATGGCCGTGAAGTTCTCGTGGTCCATCTCCACGTCGCAGTACACAAACCCACAGCTGTTTTTACACAGAGGGCCCTTCTCGTTCACCTGTTTCAAAAGATCTTGCACGGCTTTTTCGGCGTTATCCATTTCGTTCGTTACGGCGACAATCGAACGCATCACGTCATCTCCCCCTGTCTTTTCTTATTTGTGATAAGTTTCCCAGATTTTGCCGGAGTTTTCGTACGTGGGTTCGATCGTCGGCGATCCGGGGTTCCAACAGGCAGGGACGACGTTTCCTTTGTCTCGAAACTCTTTCAGCGCGCGAATGCAGCGGACGATCTCCCCGGGGTGGCGACCGATGGCAGAAGCATTGACGTAGATCAACTGAACGACGCCATCGGGATCGATGACGACGGTTCCTCGGAGGTCCACCCCTTGCGCCGCGTCGTAAAAATTGTAGGGCTTGCCCAACGACCCCATTGGATCGGGCAGCATGGGATACGTCATGCCCCCCTCGATCATTTTCGACAGCTCGTATTCGTTCCATTGTTTATGGGAAAATTTGCTGTCCGTGCTGATCAAAAATACCTGAACGTTCAGTTCTTCGAAATCCCGCTTGTAGTCGACGAGAGACTGCAATTCCGTCGGGCAGACATAAGTGAAGTCTCCCGGGTAGAAAAACAAGAGCACCCATTTTCTCCTGTACGTGGAAAGCGCGTATTTTTGAAATTTTTTGTCTCGCCCGGAAAAGCCCTCCACCGAAAAATCGGGCGCCGTTTCCCCTATGCCAACCTTCTTGCCGCACTCCATCACATGCCCTCCTTATGTGAAATTGCCTCATTATAGCAACAGCGGCATTTTTCTTCAAAATCTCACCAAGATTTCATCAAAAGCTCAGCAGAATTTTCGCCTAAGCGATCCATGATTGTCAACAATTATATTGGCTGTACAGCCGCAGCCACTCTTCGCCGCTCAGGTCCTCTGCGCGGATTTTCGGGTCGAGCCCGGCATTGTCCAGCAAAGGACGCCAATCGCGGATACCGGCGAAATCTTTGAGGTTGTTGAACAGCGTCTTACGGCGCTGTCGAAAGCCGGCATGGAGGAGGTCGCTCCAAAAAGAGGTCTCCATCAAGTGGAAGTTGTGCCGGAGCTGGATCTCCACCACGGCGGAGTCCACCCGGGGCATGGGCCTGAAGCAGGAGGGCGGCACCCGGCGGACGAGCGTCACCTGTCCCATGACCTCCAGCGTCACGCCCAAAGGATACCGCTCTTTCGTATCACGTTTGGCCGTCAGGCGGTCCGCCGCTTCTTTTTGCACCATGTACAGGTGGCAGTTCAGCCCCTTCGGCGCAAAAGCCAGCAGTTTCCAGATCAAAGGCGTCGTGATATTGTACGGAATGTTCGCCACGATTTTACTGGGAAATGGAGAAAGCGCGCCGTAATCGATCTTCATGGCGTCGCCCCAGATGAGCTCGAGCCGGGGATCACCGGCTCCGAGTTTTTCCAGATCGTCTTTCAATCGCAGGTCCAACTCCACCGCGTAAAGACGCGCGCACCCCTGGCGAAGCAACTCCTTCGTCAGCACGCCTTCCCCCGGGCCGACCTCCAGCACCACATGTCCCCTGACGGCGGCGCGTTCCGTCATTTCCGAAAGAACGCCGCGGTCGACAAGAAAATTTTGTCCAAAACGTTTTTTGGGGCGGAAAGGCGCGCGGGCTTCGCCGGCGCGGTTAAGAGGCACCGTCGTTCCGCGCCCCGGCTTTTTTGAGAAAGACCTTTACCCCTTTCGTGAGCTCCAGCAGCCGCGCCGGTTCTATCGGGAAAAAAGCGTGATCTGTCCCTGCGGCGGACCAAACAACGGGGTACCGAAAGAGGTCTTCGTCCAAAAGAGCCTGCATCTGTATGGGATAACCGATGGGAGGCACGCCTCCCACCTTGAATCCAAAGTTCTCGAACACGTAATCCGGCACCGCCATCTTCACTTTCTTGCCCTTCGCTTCTCTTGCCACCGCTTTGAGGTCCACCCGGTTCGCGCCGCTCATCAACACCAACGTGGGGCGCCCGTCCACCAGAAAGACGAGACTCTTCAAGATTTCCTCCGCGGGAGCGCCCACTGCCTCGGTGGCGTCCTCCACCGTAAAAATGGTGTTCTCCGTCAATTTTATTTTGATATCCGCGCACCCGGCCGCGTCCAGCGCCGCGCGTACTTTTTCAATCGCCTCCCGCTCAAGGGCGTTTCGATCGTCGTGCATCGTCGTCATTCTCCCCGCCATGTTTTTTCGATTGCGTCGATTGTGTCCGCGTGTTTCCATGTTCTCCAGCCGGCTCGTGGGGTTCCGTGTGAAGGGTGATCAGGGCGTTTTGACCCAACAAACGTTTCAGCTTGCCCTCGAGCACGGTGGCGATATCGTGCGCCCGCTCCAGCGTCAGGCCCCCGTCTAAAACAATGTGGGCCTCCACCGCCACGTAAAAACCGATCCGTCGGGTCCTGATTTTGTGGATATTGAAAATCTCAGGGAACTTCAACGCCAGCGCCTGGATGGCGTCCAGCTGGGACGGAGCCAGGGAGGTGTCCAGAACCTCCTTGACACTGTTCCAACAAATGACGACGGCGGCTCGGAGGATGAACCCGCTGACCACACCGGCCGCCACGGGGTCGAGCATCGTCCATTTTCCGCCGCCTCGAAGGATTCCGCGTTTACCTAAAAACGCTCCCACGGACGACAAGGCGTCTGTGCGATGGTGCCAGGCGTTGGCCTTCAAAGACGCGCTGTTCAATCTGCG
>JAISWV010000309.1 GCA_031270755.1 Synergistaceae bacterium | reverse complement strand
GGCGTTTTGCGGGGGCCGTCAGCTATAGTTACACCCAGGGCCCCGATGGCAAGCGTTACATTACGGGAGGCGAGGTCCCCATCCACGTCCCCCCAAGCGACGACCCCGAACAGGCGTTGCGCGACATGGAGCAAGTGCAGCGGGCGGCGCTGGCGCCCGGGAATCCCTCGGCGCAAGACCGAAGCGTCGCGGCTGCTGCGGCGGCTATGGCAGCCCAGGCCAGACAGCAGTTGTCCCTCTCGGCGAAAGAAGCCGGGGACGCGTTCAAAACAGGCGCCACCTCCGTCAAGGCGGGACTGCGGTTCGAAGATATACAATCCGAAAATATACAATCGCGGGATAGACCCCAATCGGCGATATTCTCATCTTCCTCCTCACCCTTCTCGACCCTCGGCGAACCGGCAGGCGTATATGCGCGCCACGCCTCGAAATACGGGCTTTGGGCGTGGGGGCGGGGATTCGAGCCTATCGCTCCGATTTCAGAGGAAGCCCTGGAGGCGAATGCCGCTCTAAAGGGAGTTGGGTTGCCTTGCGACTTCGCCGCCTGATCTGAGGATTTTTATTTTTTATTTTTTCGGTAAAGGTCATGGACGAATTTTACGACCACTGCTATGCCGTCTTGGGCCTTTCACCCGGGGCCGCGCCGGAAGAGGTTCGCTCCGCTTATCGTCGTTTGCTCAAGCGCTACCACCCCGACCACGACAAGTCCATCGACGCTCAAATCAAATACGCCGAGGTCCGAGCGGCCTACGATTCACTCCACAGCACGAACGACAAGCCCGTCATAGAGCTCGTACGCCCTCAGCAGCCGCCTTCTTCTCACCGTGACACCTATCGGGGGCACACGTTCGACGCCGGTTCTTACCGCCGAAAAGCGCCGCCTCGACCGACAACCGGCAGGAAAACGAGCAAAAAACGACGGACTTTTTCATGGGCCGCGCTGCCTCTCGTCCTCTGGGAATCGGTGGACGAGATTGCCGGGTTGCAAATGCTGGCGAGGTCCGCTTTGACTTGCTATATTCTCTGGTCGGCGATTGCCCCCACGACAAAAGCCCTGGCGCTTTTGGCCATGCCCCTTTCGCTCTGCGGCTCCGCCGTGTTTCGATATTACTGCACACGCACGCCTCGGGACAAGGGCGTTTATTTTCTCGCGTCGCTTTGCTACGGCGTCGGGTTGAGCGCCGTTTTCACGGTATGGACCTTTTTCCTGGAGCTCACGTGGCACTTCCTTCTCACCAAGTTCGTGTACCATTCTCTCGTCTTTTACATGGCGATATTGGCCCTGTGGGTGCGCCTGCCGTAAACAAACAAGCGCTTTACCTTCCTGCCTTTTACTTTCCCACGCAAAAATGACTGAAGATGGCGTCTAGAAGGGCGTCGTCGTAACTGAGGCCCAAGAGGCGCTCCAGGCATTCCCGCGCCCGGGATAGGAGACCGGCGGTCACGTCCTGCCCCGCCTTTTCCTTTGTGGCCGTCTCGGCCTCCGCGAGAGCAAGAAGGGATTCCCGGACCTCCGCCAGCTGTCGGGCCGTGACGTTGAGCCCCGCGTTCAGCGCCCCGCTGTTCGACGCGAAGGAGACGATGTTGTCCTTCAGCAAATCCAACCCTTCACCTGTCTTTGCCGAAAGCGACAACACGGAGCTCTGAATTGCGGGCCGTCCTTGGGGGCACATGGCCCGAACGTCGTCCTCCGCGGCGGAAAATTGATCCGACGAGTTCAAATCCAATTTGTTCAATACGATAATGTGATCTTTGTCCCAAAGGCGTTCGATATACGCCCGGTCCTGATCGTCCAGGGGGGCCGAGCCGTCCAGGACCCAGAGGCACAGGTCCGCCCGGCGCAATTCGGCCAGCGTGCGGTCGATTCCCCGGGCCTCGATTTCGTCGGAGGGCTTGCGCAACCCCGCAGTGTCCACCAGGCGTATGGGGATGCCGCGATAGGTGATGACCTCTTCGATGACGTCCCGGGTCGTGCCGGGAATCGCCGTGACGATGGCGCGCGCTTGTTTCAGGAGGGCGTTCAGCAAAGAGGACTTGCCCACGTTGGGCCTTCCCGTCAAGGCCACGCGGATGCCCTCCCGCAGCAAGAGGCCGGCGGAACAGCGGTCCATCAGGTCTTCCAGGCTCAACCGGAGCGTTGCGATGGAGTCGAGCAGCTCCCCGTCGCTTCTGTAGGGGGTGCCTTCTTCTGGAAAGTCCAGCTCCACTTCGAGAGCGCTTTGCAGGGCCAGCAGTTCCTCCCGTATATCGCCGGCGAAGGCGGAAAGCTCCCCCGACAGAGTACGGGTCGCCGCCCGCAGGGCCTCTTCGCTGCGGGATCGAATGATCCCCAGCACACTCTCCGCCTGAGACAGGTCGATACGCCCGTTCAGAAACGCGCGTTTGGTGAACTCCCCCGGCTCGGCCATTCGAGCTCCTCCGCGGATCAGGGCTTCGAGACAAAGCTGCGCCACCAGACTGCCTCCGTGGGTGTGGATCTCCACCACGTCCTCGCCGGTGTAGCTCTTGGGCGCGGCGAAATGAGCCACCAATACTTCATCGATAGCGCACTCGTCTTTGTCCACAAAAGAGGCCACACGCATAAAGCGGGGTGAAGGAAACCCCAGCCCCGCCTTGAACCGCACTACGGTCTTCGCCAACTCCACGGCACACAAACCCGAAAGCCGCACGATGGCAACTCCGGCCTCGCCCCAAGCCGTAGCGATCGCGGCTATCGTATCACCGGACGCCGGAACCTGCTCCACGTCTCAAAACCCACTCCGTGGCTTCCTTCTTGTTGGAGACGATCCCCGTGCCCACCGCCATATCCAGTTCGTTCAAAATTTCACCCACGACCCTGCCCGGCTTGATGTCGAGAACCTTCATCACCTCGTCGCCCGTCAGATAACGCAGGCTGCCCTCCGTACGCCGCTTGGTCTCGTCGAATCGGCGGATGACCTCGCCCAGCTTCCACTTGTTGCCGGCCAAGACCTCCATGTTCTTCATCCCGTCCGCATGAGAGTTGCAGATCGCGAAATCGACGATCATTCCTACCGCGGGGAAGCCATATTGCAGTGCGGCGGCGCACAATGCGTCCTCCGTCTTGGCCTCGTAGAGCATGTGGTATTTCTCCACCACGAACGCCACGATGGCTATCGTCTCGGAGGTGACGTTCCATGACTTCAAGTATTGGGCGGCGATCTGGGCCGCCTTGGCCGAGTCGGCGGGCTGTCTGTTCATAGCCCCCGCATGGTGGAAAAGCATGGACAGGGAAAATGCCATATCGTTTTCTCTGCGCTTACGGCCGCCGAGGAAATCCTGCGCCATCTTCAGGGTATTCAGCGTGTGATCGAAAAGGGTCCCCGTTCCTCCTCCCACGATGGGGATTTCTTTCAACTGTTCCAGGTCGTTCAGGAAAAAAGGCAGCAATCCGTAGCGGTCGCATAAATACATGAAATCATAGGGCTTGCGCCTCATGCCGTTCAAAATCTCGCGCCCCCATCGCTCGGTGGGGGTGTTGCGGATTCGATCGGGGTTTTGCACGATAAAGGAGCGAACGTCCGCCGCGCTTTTCCAGAAAATGGCCATGTCCAATTCCGCCGCGAATCGAAGCATCCGCACGATGCGTATGGGGTCGCTCGCCATCAGGTCGACGTCGTCACCGGTGAGGCGTATCAGTCGGTTGCGAATGTCGTGGCGTCCGTTGAAGGGGTCCACGAACCCGTCGTCGCTTCGAATGGCAATGGCGTTCATGCTGAAATCCCGTTTGGCGAGGTCTTCTTCGATAGATTGACCCCTCATGCAGGCAATCTCCACCTTAGAACCCAGAATGGAAGTGTGCAGAACGGGAAAGTCCCCGCCTATGACCGTCCCCTCTCCAAGGGAAACCTTCAACGCCTCCAGATTGCAGGGGTCAACGACAACGCTCAAACTCGAAGGGTAGATTCCCATGGCGACTTTACGCACAGGATCTCCTACGAGCCACGCTCTGACCCCTGACGACTCGATAGCTTCGAGAGCGCGCAGGTACGTTTTCATCTCCACCCCTCCCGGAATTGCAAGATTTTTTCTACACATCAAGAGTGTACCTCAAAAAACTCGAAATTGTCATCCATAACGTAAATAGAGTTTGCACTGTTGACATTTTTAGTATTTTTAACATTATTTTACGACCTCTCTTATTCCGGAAAACACATTCCCAGGAGGTTAATGTGTTTGTCGAAGTTCTCTTCGGAGATGAAACCGGAGGCCAGGGCGGCTTCTTTCAGAGTGAGTCCCTCGGCATGGGCCTTTTTGGCGATTTGGGCTGCCTTGTCGTAGCCGATGACGGGCGTCAGCGCTGTTACGTTCATCAGAGAGCGCGACGCGTTGCGCTCCAGCTGCGGGGCGTTCGCCTCGATCCCCTGGGCGCAGTTCTGGTCGAAAGAGAGGATGACGTCCATCAACAGGTGGCAGGACTGCAAAAAATTGTAGATCAACACGGGCATATAGACGTTCAATTCGAAGTTCCCCTGCCCTGCCGCGAAGGCGACGGTGACGTCGTTGCCCAGCACCTGCGCCGCCACCATCGAGACGGCCTCGCATTGGGTGGGATTGACCTTGCCGGGCATGATGGAGCTCCCCGGTTCGTTTTCGGGTATGGTGATCTCCCCCAGCCCGCACCGCGGCCCCGAGGCCATCCACCGGACGTCGTTGGCGATTTTCAGCAGGTCCATCGCCAGGGCCTTGACCGCGCCGTGCACGAACACCAGTTCGTCTTTGCTGGTCAGAGCCTGAAATTTATTGCGGGCAGGAGAAACGTCCATTCCGACGCTGCGGGAAAGCTCCTCGCACACCAAGGTGTCGAAGTCCTTAGGGGCGTTGATTCCCGTTCCCACCGCAGTGCCTCCCAGGGCGATCTCCCCCAGCAGCCGCGAGGCCTGGTCGAGCATCTGGGCGTCGCGGTCCAGCATTCCCGCCCAGCCGCTCATTTCCTGCCCCAAAGTGATCGGAGTGGCGTCCTGCAGGTGCGTTCGGCCGGTCTTCACGTGTTTCATGAATTTCTCCGCCTTCGCCGCAAGCGTCAACTCCAAAAGACGCGTGGAGGACACAAGCTTGTCGACCGCCTTCCAGGCCGCCAGGTGCATGGCGGAGGGAAACACGTCATTGGAGCTCTGAGATTTATTCACGTGGTCATTGGGATGTACGCGGCCGCCCAAAAGCTCGCCTGCCCGATGTGCCAGAACTTCGTTGACGTTCATGTTGGTTTGAGTGCCGCTGCCGGTCTGCCAGACGGACAGCACGAAGTCGTCTTTGAACTGCCCGTCCAAGACCTCGTCCGCCGCTTGGGCAATCGCATGCGCTGTGCCTTCTTCCAGGAGCCCGAGCTTCAAGTTCGCCGCCGCCGCCGCCTTTTTGATCTCGCACAGCGCCTCGATGACGCCCTCCGGCATTTTTTCGACGCCGATCTTGAAGTTTTCGAGACTGCGCTGGGTCTGCGCCCCATAACGCCGGTGGGCCGGCACCTTTATTTCCCCCATCGAATCCTTTTCGATCCTGTATTCCATCATGCACCTCCCGCTGATTCTGCCGTTCGTTTTTGCCTTTTTGCCGCTATACCTCTCTTCATGAGCTTATCACCACTGTCAACTCATAGGGCTCTAATTTTGTGACGACTCCCAAGCGACCCCTAAATGATTGTGATAGTTTTTTTGAATATAATAGGACTGCTACTAAAAGCCAAAAGGAGGTCAGACTTATGCAAGAGCCGAAAGAGATTTTCGTTTGTTTTATTCTGTTGGTTTTCACGGTCTTGGGGGCGGCACGGGCATTGGGCGCGGAAAACAACCGAAGCGGCAATCTTCCCGCGCTTCCCGCGAGCTCGCGAGTCCCTCAGGTGCGTCTGGAGGTTCGCGGCGCGGAAAAGCCCGTCGAACTGCGCGAGCTCCACATACAAAGCGACGTCATGGGGCATTTGGCCCAGACGACGGTGGAGATGACGTTTTACAACCCCAACGGCCGTGTGCTGGAGGGCGAGCTTCAGTTTCCGCTGCTGGACGGACAGACGATCACGGGCTTCGCGCTGGAGATGCGGGACGATGGAACGAAAGAAGGGGAGATGCGGGAGGCCGTGCCCGTGGAAAAGGCCAAGGGGCGGCAGGCCTTCGAGGAGGTCATCCGACAGAACATCGACCCGGCGCTCCTGGAAGTCACGGAGGGCAACAACTTCAAAACCCGGGTCTATCCTTTGAACCCCGGCCAGACCAGGCGCGTGCGGGTGACCACCAGCGAACGGCTGCCCGAGAAGATGGGCACGCCCGATTCCTGGGGGGCGCGCCCGGCGGCCGTGATCTACCGGCTGCCCCTTTCCTACGCGGACAAAGTGGACAAGTTCAGCATCTCGGTGCGAATCGCGGGGACGGACCCAAGCAAAGCTCCGGCAATCGGGAAAAAACTCGGGGGAAATCTTTCGGCCCCGTCTCTCAAGAGCGAAAAAGGCTTCCATATGGTCACACTGGAGCAAAAAGACGCCCGGCTTCGGGACGCCGTGCTGGAGCTGTCGATTCCCCTGTCCTCCAACGAAGCCGTGTACCTGGGCAAGCGCGACGGCAAAACCTACTTCTACGCGGAGGTCTTGACGGGGTTGTCTCCCATGATGACAAGCGACCGCGTGAACCCTCGAACGCTTTCCATCTTATGGGACGCTTCCGCCTCGGGCCGTAAACGCGATCACGCCAAAGAATTCGCGTTTCTCGACGCCTTTTTTTCCCAGGCGCAAAACGTCGCCGTGACCTTGCAGGTAATACGGGACGCGGCGGACCCGCTCGACCCGCTCAAAAAGTTCACCGTGAAAGACGGGGACTGGTCCCAGCTGCGAAGGACGCTGGACCCCGCGGTTCTCGTGTACGACGGCGCCACGAACTTGAGCGCTTTCGACACCGCTGCCAAAAAACCGTGCGACATGTTTTTCCTGTTCTCCGACGGGCTGGACAACTACAGCGCGGCCCCGATGACGGCCCCCGAGTCGCCCCTCTTCGCCTTTATTTCCTCGCCGGGGGCGGACGTTTCGCGCCTGAAGGGGATAGCGTCCCGCAGCGGGGGGATGTTGGTCGACTTGACGCTTCTCGATCCGGAGGCGGCTCTGGCCGGAATGATGAAAGCTCCGGTCCGAGTGATTTCTATAGAGGGCAGCGGGGTTTCGGACGTGGTCTGGAGCCCCTCGGCTCTTTCCACCTCGACCCTGGCCATCGCGGGGATCGTGAACGACCCGGCCCGGCCTCTCCGCGTCGTCCTCTCCGGGGCGGGAAAGCAGGCCGGCACCGATATCGTTTCCAGCTTCGAAGACTATCTCCCCGCCGAAGATTCCCATTCCCGCCATGTCCCCCTGGTCTGGGCCTCCATGAAACTGGAGCGTCTGGAGGAGGAATACGACCTGAACAAAGGGGAGATCCGCCGCCTGGGGAAATCCTTCGGCATGGCCACCCGCGAGACGTCCCTGATAGTGCTGGATCGCGTGGAGGACTACGTTCGATACGACATCGAGCCCCCGGCGAAGCTGAAAAAAGAATATGACCGTTTGCGGGCCCAAATGACGCGCCCCACGGCGGAGCCCGACAAGCTCGCCCGGGTGCTGGCTGAATGGCAGGCGCACGGAGAGTGGTGGAAGAAGGATTTTCCGAAGGGAAAAATGCTGTTCCAAAAAACGCCGCCGGCAACGTACACGGACGTCATCCCGAGGTCGATGTCCGCCGCGCCCGGAGCGATGGAGAGCGAAAGCAGAGGAGTAGCAAGAGAATATTCATTGGCGGCTTCGAGCCCTTCGCCGTCCAGTTTCCTCGACTCAAGCGGAGGAAGCTCGGCGGCCTCTATACCGGCGGCCCCCAGGTCAACGTTCTCTGAATCGAAAGCGGATGACGATCGATCGCCCGGCGAACCGCGAATCTCCGTGGCACTGCGTCCCTGGACGCCCGACGCCCCCTACATCCGGCGCATGAAGGAGGCCAAAGACGAGGACCTCTACCGCGTCTACCTGGACGAGCGCCCCGATTACGAAAACAGCGTGGCGTTCTACCTGGACGTCGCTTATCAGCTGAAGGACCGCGGGCAGGAGGCTCTTTCTCTGCGGGTCCTGTCCAACTTGGCGGAAATGGACCTGGAAAACCGCCAAATTTTGCGTATTCTGGGGTATCGCCTGCTGGAGGCCGAAAGACCGGCTCAGGCCGTCGTCATTTTCAAAAAAATCCTGGCCCTGGGCGAGGAAGAGCCTCAGTCGTACCGTGACCTGGGCTTGGCCTACGCGGCTGCGGGGGACCGGCAAAAGGCGGTGGACAGCCTGTATGACGTCGTCGAAAAGAACTTTGCGCGGCATTTCCCCGGCATCGAGGTCATCGCCTTGACGGAGATGAACGCCATAATAGCAGGCACGCCTGCGAACGCGAAAAAGCTGGATCTGCGCCGGATCGACCCGCGCTTCCTTTCGAACCGCCCCCTGGAACTGCGGGTGGTGCTGACCTGGGACGCGGACAACACGGACATCGACCTGCACGTGATCGACCCCAACGGAGAAGAGGCGTTTTACGGCCATCCCCTGAGTTATCAAGGCGGCCGAGTGTCGCCCGACAACACCACGGGCTACGGTCCCGAGGAGTACTCCCTGAAGACCGCCAAGCCCGGAAAATATCGGGTGGAGGTGAATTTCTACGGCCACCGCCAGCAGGTCTTGTCGGACGCCACGACGATACAGCTGGACTTCTTCACGCGCTACGGGATGGAAGATCAGCGAAAACAGTCCGTGACCATGCGCCTGAAGGAGGCCAAGGACCGTATAGTGGTTGGGGAGTTCGAGGTGAAGCGGTAAAATTGCGCCTCGGGTTTATAACGTGGGAGGGGTCACGAATCCCGCAAGGGGGCCGAGAAAAACGGCTATTGGATTGTCGGCGGGTAGCCGTGGGGACAGCGAAGGAAGCATAATGGAGAAACACTCGAGCGGCGCGACCGTACACTGGAGCGATCAAAAGCTGTGGCAGCTGATATGGCCTCTGACCCTGGATCAGCTGCTGGTTGTGCTGATCGGGATTGCCGACACGGCGATGGTGGCGGTGGTGGGGGAAGAAGCGGTGAGCGGGGTCTCCTTGGTAGACGCCATCAACATCGTATTGATCAGCGTTTTTACGGCTTTCACCACGGGCGGCGCTGTGCTGTGCAGCCAATATCTCGGCTTTCGGGATGAAAAGAACGCGTCGGAGGCGGGCAAGCAGCTGATCTACACCGTGACGCTTTTTTCCGGGGCGTTGTCGGCGGGTATGCTGCTGCTGCGGACTCCGCTTCTCGGGTTGATATACGGGCACATCGCCCCCGGCGTCATGAGAAACGCGGAAATCTACCTCATGTTCTCGGCCGTCAGCTATCCCTTCATCGCCCTGCACACCGCCGGGGCGGCGCTGTTCCGCTGCATGGGCAACAGCAAAGCGGGCATGTGGATTTCCCTCTTGGTCAACGTCCTCAACATCTTCGGGAACTCCCTGTTCATCTACGGGTTCGGCTGGGGCGTCGCGGGCGCGGCGCTCTCCACCCTCGTCAGCCGGGCCGTGGCGGCTTTTCTGGTGCTGGCGCTCCTCTATCGCTCCCGGGGGGCCATCGCCCTCGGCGGGCTTTTCCGCGTCCGGCTCCAACTCCAGACGATCCGGCGCATCTTTCGCGTGGGCGTGCCCAACGGCGTGGAAGGGGCCATGTTCCAGGTAGGCAAGCTTTTTTTGGCCCGGCTCGTCTCCACCTTCGGCACGGCGGCCATCGCGGGCAACGCCATCGCCAACATCATCCTGACCATTGGGAACATGCCGGGCTTGGCTGTGGCCATGGCGCTGCTGACGGTGGTGGGGCAGTGCGTGGGCGCGGCGGACTTCGACGGGGCGCGAAGGTACACCATCCGTCTGATCGCGTTCAACTACTTGGCCATGGGAGGCCTGAACATCCTGATGATCCTGCTGATGCCCGGCTTTTTCCGCCTCTTCTCCCTTTCGCCCGAGAGCATCGAAATTGCCACCACCTGCGGGCTCATTTTCTGCTGCTCCGCCGTTCTCGTCTGGACGCCCGCCTACTGCCTGCCCTATGCCCTGCGGGCCGCCGGCGACGCAAAGTTCACCATGCTCGTTTCAGGCGTGGCGATGTGGGTGCTTCGCGTTGGAGCGGCGTACGCCCTCGCCTGGTACTTCGGTGTGGGGGTCGTCTGCGTGTGGATTTCGATGGTCTGCGAGTGGATTCTGCGCGCAAGCTGCTACACCTTCCGCTGGCGAAGCGGAAAATGGCG
>JAISWV010000135.1 GCA_031270755.1 Synergistaceae bacterium | reverse complement strand
GGTGCATGTCGTTTCCGTAAGAGCGCAGAAAACCCGCGTCGAGGAGTCGGTCCCAATTCTGCGCGAACAACATCGTGTAGGTTCGCACATGTATCTTCCCCTCGGAATGCGCAAGAACCCAGCCTTCGATCTCCTCTTTGACGACATCCACGACCCCAGCGTCCGTACAGCTGGTGATGCCCATCGACAGCTGATGTTTGGTCGCCAGTTCCAGCGCTCTGACGAAGTCCTCCTTACCATAAGGGGGTATGACGTTTTTTACGATACCTTGCGCGGTTTCCAGCAGAATGCCGGTGGCATGGCCGTGCTCATCGCGGACAATTTGCCCTCCCCGCGGGTCTGGTGTGCTGTCGTCAATTCCGGCCAGCTTTATTGCCGCGCTGTTGGCAAACGAAATGTGACCGCAAGTGCGTGTGATGAAAACAGGATGGTCGGACGTCCCTTCGTCCAGATCCTGCGCCGTGGGCATTCTGCCCTCCTTCATGCGGCTCTCGTCAAAACCGCTGCCCGTCAGCCACCCGCCGGGTTTTGCCTCGGCCGCTCTCCGCGCCAGCATCTTTTTCATGGTTGGAAAATCCGGGCAAGCTTCAGGGGGCATACGAACGCCAAATTCGACCAAGCCCCAGCTGGCTACATGACTGTGGCTGTCGTTAAAACCCGGAAGCACCGTTTTCCCGCCAAGGTCGAACACACGAGTGCCGGGGCCGGTCAAAGGCTCCATGTCCTCGTTCGAGCCGGCACCGGCAATGATATTTCCGATCACCGCAACAGCCTGCGCCCTCGGAACGCGTGAATCCATCGTGTGGATGACCCCGTTTTTATAGACCGCATCCGCCTGTATCATATACATTCCTCCAGACTGTTATAACCGTTCTCACTTATTTGGTGTGTTTAGGGGTGTTCACAGGAAAACGCCTCTTAGTTTCACCACGTCGGCCACGCGCTGAATGGCGGCCATGAAGGCGGCCCAGCGCATATTGACCTTTCGGCTCTGAGAATAGTCCCAAACCCGCTTGAAGTTCCCTTTCATGATGTGGATCAGGCGTTCGTTGTATTCTTCCTCGGTCCAGAAGTAACCGGAGAGGTTCTGAGCCCACTCGAAGTAGGAACCGATGACCCCGCCGGAGTTTGCCAGGAAGTCGGGCACCACGATGACCCCTTTCTCGCCGAGGATCGCGTCGGCTTCAGGGGTCACAGGGCCATTGGCTCCTTCGACGATTCCCTTGGCCTTGATCCGGTCGGCGGTCTTCTCGTTCACGACGCCTTCCAGCGCACAGGGGAAGAGGAGGTCGCAGTCCACCGACAGGATATCGTCGACTTTCTCGCACCCTTCGCAGGTGAATCCCTTCAACCGCTCACGGGGATTCGCCTCCGCCTCGGCAAAGGCTTTTTTGATGTCGAGACCCTGGGGCGCGTGATAGACTCCACTGCGGTTGCTGATGGCGACGACCTTGGCTCCGGCGTTGGCCATGGTGAGCGCCGCGTAGCTGCCCACGTTGCCGAAGCCCTCGACGGCGACGCGGACATCCTTGGGGTCCTTGCCCAGAACTTTGAGCAGTTCCAGTCCGCAAGTGGCCGCCGCGTAGCCCGTGGCCGCCGTGCGCCCCTGAGAACCCCAATAGCTGATGGGTTTGCCGGTGAAAAGCCCCGGTTCGAGCTGCCCATGCAGCTTACTGATGGTGTCCATGAACCAGACCATCTCCTGCCCTCCGGTGTTGACGTCAGGCGCGGGAATGTCCTGCCACGTGCCGATGACAGGAGAGATGCGGGCCGCGAAAGTGCGGCACAGACGTTCTTTTTCCTTTTGGGACAAGCTGTCGGGATTGCAGGAGATCCCTCCCTTGCCTCCACCGTAAGGGATACCGGCTAAAGAACACTTCCACGTCATGAGCATCGCCAAAGCTTCGCACTCGTCTCCATCCACGTCGGGATGGAAGCGGACGCCTCCCTTGGAAGGTCCCACGGCACTGAAATGCTGCACCCGGTAACCTTGGAACACACGAACACTTCCGTCGTCCATTTCCACAGGGAGGGAGACTTCCAGTTTTTTTTCGGATTGAGCGAGGATTTTCACAAGGTCGTCGCTCAGTCCCATCTCTTCCGCCGCACCGTAAAAGTTCTTCAATGCAGTGTCCAACAACACGTTTGCACTCGTTCGTTTCTCCAAAATGATCTGCACCTCCACAAGAATTGTTAAAATTGATGAAAATTGATATTGAATCAGACGTAATTCTCGTGTTTCACGCTTCAAGGGCAGCGGTCCACCAAGGTACGTCTTAATGCTCAATTTTTTTCTCAGGTCAGACTCCAAATCTCCTCGTCGGTCAGCTTCGGCGCGTCTTTAATCTCGTAAGCGATGCGGCTGATGTTGACGATCAGCTTCTGCCACGTGACCTTGGGCTTGCCCTTGTTCTTCAAAACCTTGTCCTCGTACTTGCCCATTTTGGTCTCGTCGACGGCCATACGGGCCAGGCGCTCGGCGTCGTCATAGACGGCTTTGCCTATGGCTTGGACCGCGGCGTCCACCCGTTCTTGAGCAAATCCCTCGAAAATCTTCTGTGCCTCGCGCGCTTTCTGGAGCAGTTGTGATACATGTTCCTCAGCATTCATTAGAACCTCTCCTTCCTCCGTTTTCAGATGCGTTGAAGATCAAAAGTTTCAAAAAGTGTACTTTTTGAGAAAATACAAAACTAAAATTTCTGCTTGACAATTTGGGGGTAATTGTGTTGAAATGCCGATTAGACGTTCAGTGATTCGACTGTTGTTTGACTTCTTCAAACTGACGATGAGGTCATTCTCAAAAAGTACACCTTTTGATAGTCGCATTTTTGTTTTTCGACAGCTGAAGTTCCTTCAAGCGCCTGTAAAATGTGGCTTTTTTCAAGCCTGTTTGCTCTAAAATTTTTCCGAGTGTGAGTTTGCCGCGTTTCCACGCCCGGACAAGTTCGCGGAAATTTTCAGGGGGCTTTTTGATAGGACGGCCAAAAGGAACACCCCGCGCTTTTGCCGCCACTATGCCTTCGGTTTGTCGTTTTTTGATGTTCTCGCGCTCGTTCTGCGCCACAAACGACAAGATTTGAAGCACGACGTCGGCGAGGAACGTCCCGACCAAATCTTTGCCATTCCGGGTATCGAGGAGCGGCATGTCGATTACGGCGATGTCCACGTTGCGCTCTTTGGTAAGGATTCGCCACTGGTTCTGAATCTCGTCGTAGTTCCGGCCGAGCCTGTCGATGCTTTTGATGTAAACCAAGTCGCCCGGTTTCAGTTTTTTCAGCAAAGCTTTATATTGAGGGCGTTCAAAATTTTTACCGCTCTGCTTATCTGTGTAGACCTGTGCCTCGGGGATTTTTATCTCGTTCATCGCATCGATCTGCCGGTCGGTGTTTTGATCTGCGCTCGACACGCGCACATAACCGTAAATCGCCACTTCGTCACTCCTTCTGTTAGGTTTTATCGCGCTCGCCGTTATCTTCAAGTATTCCGCGTGTATGAACAGCAGTCCAGCTTGGCATCTAGAAAAAATAATTGAACACTCAGCGCCTTATAATTCGTAATGGAATGAGTTTATAATTTAACTATCAGTGAAATTAATTATAAGTGATTACCAAAATTTTTATTGCTTTTTCTGGCATATTAATACTAGTTTTATACAATGTGTCATCTTTTGCATAAATTGTAAGCTCTTTTCGTTACAGGATACCCATAAAGAGTTTTGACAAATAATGACCATTGAGTTATTATTTTGACGGAACATGGAGGCGCTATTTTGAAGATTTCAGAAAAAGGCTAAAACGCCGACAGGAAAGCGGAAGAGGATATTTGTGTCCGTACAGTAATCAGGTATTTTATTCTCTATGAAAAGGGCATTGAAGATCATTTTATACTTGTTGCTTGCACTGACGTTTTTGGCGTTCGCGGCTTATCTGCATCTCAGGGGGAAGTTCGGAGAAGCACCATCTCTTGAAGAAGAAGCCGCTTATGCTCGACTTGACTACTACAAAGACGGTCGATTCCAGAGTCCCCAGGAAGTCATCTTCGATTTCGATAAAGTGTCCGGCGGCGGGCGAAGCGTTTTGAGGTTTTTCACAAAATCTCGAAATGCGCCTGACAAGCCGCTTCCGAAAATCTTGCTGGATAAATCTTCTTTTTCCGACCCCCCTTCCGATTACGTTTTATATTGGCTTGGGCATTCGGCGGCAATTTTGGAGCTCGACGGGAAAAGGCTGTTGTTCGACCCGGTTTTCAGCAACGCGGCGCCTCTTCCTTTCATGGTACCGCGTTACAGTGAAGCCCCGATAAAAAGGGAAGATCTGCCGGCCGTGGATTATATCGTCATCACCCACAACCATTACGATCACTTGTAAAAAGAAACCGTCCAGTCAATCCCGAAAGGTCGT
>JAISWV010000059.1 GCA_031270755.1 Synergistaceae bacterium | reverse complement strand
GGGGCCCACGAAGAGAAAGTCCCCGGGCAGCCCGTTGTCTTTCAGGGCTTTTTTGTCCAGCGTGACGTCGAAATTGACCACCGGAATCCCGGCGTCGATCGCCTCCCGCGGGGTTCTGGGGGCGTAGGGCTCCCCGTCCAAGAGGATCGTTCCCCCGTCGGTCGGGTAGTTGCCGCAAATGATTTTGATCAGCGTGGACTTTCCCGCGCCGTTTTCCCCGACCAGCACGTGTACCTCTCCCTTTCGGACATCGAGCGACACGTCCGAAAGCGCGCGAACCCCCGGAAAAACTTTCGACACGTTCCGTATGGAAAGAATATCTGCGCTCATGGCTGCCTTTCGCGGTATTCGACCGGCCGTCTTGGGGCTCTGCCCCAAACCCCGCTCAAGGGCCTTGGCCCTTGAGAATCCCTGAATCGCGGAAGGGCGGTAAGCCGAACGGGTTCCGCCCCTCCGCGCTTCGATTCGGTCCGCTACTTCAGGTCTTTCGCGGAGACGACGACGACCGGGGTCTTGGACCAGCCGGAGAGCTTCTCCCCGCCGATGATGCGGAAGCCGACCTTGATCGCGTTGGCCGCCATCTCCGGGCCGAACTGATCGACCGTGGCCAGCATCTTGCCTTCCTTTATCAAGGTCTGGCAGGCCCCTATGTTGTCGAAGCCCACGACCTGAATCTGCCCGCTCTTGCCCGCCGCCTCGATCGCCCTGACGACGCCGAGCGCCATGGAGTCGTTGGCGCACATGACCCCCTGAATGTCGGGGTGGCTGGTGAGAAGGTTCGTCATGACGGTGTTCGCCTCTTCGGTCTCCCAGTGGGCCGTGGTCGAGGCCAGAAGTTTGAAGCCGTACTCGGCAACGCTCTTCATGAAGCCGTTCTTGCGCTGCGTGGCGTTGTCCGCGCCCGGATTGCCCTCGATGATGATGACCTTGGCGCCTTTTCCGAGCTTCTCGCCCAGGAATTTCCCCACGAGGTAAGACCCTTCCTCGTTATCGGGGCCCACGAAGAGAAAGTCCCCGGGCAGCCCGTTGTCTTTCAGGGCTTTTTTGTCCAGCGTGACGTCGAAATTGACCACCGGAATCCCGGCGTCGATGGCCTTCTTCACGGAGGGTACGAGCCCCACGGAATCGGCGGGCGCGAGTACGATCATATCGACCTTTCGCGAGATGAAGTTCTCCACGGCGTTGATCTGCGTGTCGATGTCCGTCTCCGAGTTCATGCCCACGGGAACGAGTTCGAACGTGCCGTCCTCCGCCGCGAACTTGCGGGCGCCTTCCTCCATCGTCTTGAAAAATTCGTTCGCCAGAGACTTCATGACCAGCCCGACGACGGGCTTCTTCTGAGCGGCGAAAGCCGCTCCGCCCAAACACAGAACGAACGCTGCCAACAGGACGGCCGTACATATTTTTCTCGTCAATATTTTTCTCATCAATGAAGACCTCCTTCAGCAAATGGTAAAGCATCGACGGTAAACCCGAAAAGAGAACCGGGCATCCTACCCAGGCTCAGGGGCTTGACGCGCCCCCCGAGACCCCGGCAACCTGACCCTGCAAGACAAGACCTCGATCGTCATCCTTCGGCGCGCACCGCCTCCTTCCGGCCGCGCTCGGAAACGCGCCGTTCCTCCACCTCCGCCTGGGTGGGAATGGAGTCTTGCGCCCCCGGCCTGGTTACGGCAAGCCCCGCGGCCACATTCGCAAAAGATATGGCCTGAGCGGGAGTTTTGCCGTCCGCCAGTGCCACGGCGAAAGCCGCGCAAAAACAGTCTCCCGCGGCTGTCGTATCGACGGCTTCCACTTGAATCGGCGGAAATCGCTCAAGAGTGTCTTTTTGTACCAGAACGCTGCCCTTGTGCCCCAGCGTGACAATGACAGCATGTGCTCCTGCCGCAATCAATTTTCGCGCGGCGGCTTCCATCTCGTTCTCGGAGTCGCTCCGGCAGCCGCTCAATCTGCTCAGTTCGGTTTCGTTGGGTATGATATAGTCCACTTTGCTCAATATATCCTGGGGCAAGGCGGCAGGAGCGGGAGCGGGGTTCAAGATTATCGTTTTGCTCAATTCCTTTCCGCGGTTGACGGCGTACTCCACAGCGTCCCGGGGAATTTCCATCTGCAACAAAATGTAATCGCACTTTTGAAATGCCGCGTCGTTGGATCGCAAATACTCTTCATCGCAAGTTTTATTTGCGCCCGGTACGACAACGATGGAATTGTCGCCGCTCTTTTCGACGCAAATAACGGCTGTTCCGGTTCCGGGCGAGGCACTGCGCCCGATATGGCCGACATCGACGCCCACCGACGCGAGATTGCGCACGAGCTTCGCGCCGAAGCTGTCTTCGCCGACACAGCCCAGCATCTCCACGTTTCCTCCCAAATTGCCGGCAGCAAAAGCCTGATTGGCGCCCTTTCCGCCCAAGCTATAACGCAGGCCGTCTCCCAATACGGTCTCTCCGACGGAAGGTATTTTTTCCATTTGAAGAACAAGGTCCATGTTCAAGCTGCCAACTACGAGGATGTTTTTCATCAGTTTCAGAACCCCTCGACTCAGATGAATTCAAAAAACCGAACGGCCTCTGTGCCGCAAGAGTGCTACAAGAGATAAAAAGGTCACATGATATTTATGAAAGTTTTTCCGAAAGTATTTTCCGTAAGTATATACGCGCCCGCGAAACTGTCAAGGGGTGATTCGATCGGTGATTCGATTCGAGGGTGAACGCGCCAGAAACAATTCAAGCG
>JAISWV010000400.1 GCA_031270755.1 Synergistaceae bacterium | reverse complement strand
ATTCGGGCGTTGATGAACTGACGTATCCGTTCGAGCGTTCGTGGGCATCCCAAATAATCAAGATTGAGTAAATGGTTAGGCTGTTACGGATTTGTAAATCAATGTCAACAACAGTAGGGGCGGATATTATCCGCCCGCGATTGCCGGAAACCTGCGCGTTATTAACGGAAACCCGCCGGGCGGAGGTCCAGCGGGTTCAACGGGTGGATGGTATCCGCCCCCACGAGGGGACTTTTTTTGTGCGTAAAAACTGATAAGATAAGCACAGCATACCTCTTGCGTATTTAAAGGGACCGCCATCTCCACCCAACGCCATAAAAACTTCGCGGGGAACCGCGTTGGTTCGTCTCTGGAAAAATGTTCGGAACAGGAAACTGAGGAATTTTATCGTTTTGGAGGACAGGATGACGGATAATAGAGCTAACAGAGAATATAAGGACAGTTTTTTTAGCAAGCTTTGCGAAGACAAGAAAAGGTTGATTGAAATTTATAACGCTGTTTCGGGAAGGAACTATTCTTTGGATGTGGAGGTTGAAGTCGTTACGCTGGATGACGTGTTGTTTTTGGCTCGGCGGAATGATGTGGCTTTTATCGTTGAAGGCAGGATTGTTGTTTTGATGGAACATCAAAGTACATTGTGTGAAAACATGCCTATTCGTATCCTAATTTATATTGCGTTGGTATTTGAAAAATTGTTTAATGCCGATCCGAGGGTTAAGCGCGCAATATACGGAACAAAACTTGTCAATATCCCGAAGCCTGAATTTTTTGTCCTTTACAATGGTGGGGATAAGTTCCCCGAGAAGAAAGAATTGAGGCTTTCGGATGCGTTTTTGACGGTGGATACTTCGGATGTTTCGGAGTGGCTGAGGGGATTTTTGGAGTTGATAGTCCCGATTTACAATGTCAGCGAGGGACATAATGAAGATATTCTCAGAAAGAGTGAAACGCTTTTTGGGTATGCCGCATTCGTAGGTCAGGTGCGTCGATATTTGGAGAAAGGTTATAGATTGGAAGAAGCTATAGAGCAGGCGGTCAAAGACTGTGTGGAGAAAGAT
Organism: Synergistaceae bacterium; assembly: GCA_031270755.1. Lineage (GTDB taxonomy): Bacteria > Synergistota > Synergistia > Synergistales > Aminobacteriaceae > JAISLU01. The sequence goes on along the minus strand of JAISWV010000400.1, from coordinate 2,923 downwards.
ATTTTGGCTGAATTTCTGCGAGTGAATGCTTCGGAGGTGATTAATATGCTGACAGCGGAGTTTAAGATGGAAGAAGCTGTAAAAATTTGGAAAGAAGAAGGCATGGAAGAAGGTATGGAAAAAGGCAAGGAAGAAATGGCGAAGAATCTTCTGGTAAGGGGCGTATCTCCCGATCTTATTGCTGAGGGCTCGGGGTTGCCTATGGAGAGAATTCGGGCGTTGATGAACTGACGTATCCGTTCGAGCGTTCGTGGGCATCCCAAATAATCAAGATTGAGTAAATGGTTAGGCTGTTACGGATTTGTAAATCAATGTCAACAAATCGGGTAGGCGGTTGTCCTATAACACGGTTGTAAAGGGATGCTCCAGTTCTTCGCCAAGTATCTGCGACACTTCGATGCAAGCTGCTTTGACCGTTGCCCAGTTGCGCCATTGGAGGACCAAATGCTTGTAGTATCGATAAATTCGTTTCTTCGAGGTCAAAGGGCAGGGGATTCGCAAGTTGTGTTTGCAGTTGCATCAAGGCAGATTCTCCGTTTTTTTGAGGGTAAAACTCATCGAATCGGCTCATTGCGTTCTTCACATCTTCTGAGCCAAGCCCGTGGGCCAACGCCGCGAAATCGAGATAGTCCCGTGTCGCGTTGCGCCGCAAAATGAGGATTCCCTTGACGCGCAATATTTCCTTCATAGTGGGTACGGTGACGGATTCATCCGGCGTCACCTTTATTTTCTCCGTCTCCAACGGCTCGCTAATCTGGCCGCAGAGGAAAGCAACTCTTCCCACGCAACGGATTCGCCGCCGTTTCCCACGTCGCGAACTTCCATCGTTCAGATGGGCTTGAGCGTAATAATACCAGTAATGATAACGGATCGTGTAAGGATGATCCAAATTGCGGCTTGCGATGTCGAAGACCTTGCGGCACACCACAGGGTCGGAACGAAGCTTGATTTGCAGCATCGCCCAGTCCCGGCGCTGCCCCGTTCGATGATGTCGTCTATCGCGGGCAGGCTGTAGCCCGTGTCGTCGATGTGGCGGTGCCGCATTGTTTTCTATCTCTTTACACGTTTTTTCTTTTCCATACCAAGAGGCAGTCCTGAACGAGGGGCTCCGCCCGGTCCAGCTCGGACAAATGGGTCAGGTGCGCCGCGACGCAGGAGAGGTTCAACAGCAGGTGGGGGGCGTCCATCTCCATTTCGTGGGCCACGCCGATGCGGGAGAGGATCTCCTCCCGGGTCAGAGGCCTTTCCGAGTTGGCTAGAGCTCCGTCCACGGCCTCGGTGACCCAGTTCAACCCCTCTTTGTTTTGCCGCACCAGCTCGCGGATGTCCCGGGTCGCCGGTGCGTGACAGGGAACGAACCAGCGGGCGTCCGTTTCCGCTATCATGTCCAGCGTCTTGTGTGCGCTGGTGACGTCGAGCATCACGCAAAAACGGTATTTTGCGAGTACCGTCGGGTCGAACAGGGCATCGGCCACGAAAAAAACGCCATCCGGCGTCTTCACCCCGATCATGTCCAAATAATGGCCAGGGAGGGGCACGGCCATGAGATCCGTGTCCTTGATTGGATATTCGTCCGTAAATCGCGGGTCCCCGATGGCCATGGGCTGGTCGATGAAGGTGACTTTCGAGGGCTTGGCCTCGATGAACTTTCCCCGGATGCCCTTGAACGGCCACGCCGACCACAGCATCAAGGGCTCCAACGAAGTTCTTTCCGTTAGAATCCCCTCGATACGCGTCGTCCAGACCTCGCAGTCGGTGCGCTTCTGGATGAGGGCGTTGGCCCCGATGTGGTCGGCGTTGGAGTGCGTGTTCACAATGGCGCGAAGGGGGACCTTCCGCTCTTCGTTCAGCAATTTCAAAATTTTGCGCCCTTGGCTGTCGTCCAGGCCGGAGTCGATCAAGTAACCCTGCCCGTTTTCTTCATAATATCCGATATTGACGTGCCCGGGAATATACCAGGTACGCTCTCCCAGTTGTTTAAGCTCCAAAAAATTTCACTCCCCGCCCCATTCGCCCACGCGTCCGGTATTTTCTCGTCAACAACTCAATGGGGCTCTGCCCCATACCCCGCAGGGGACTCGTCCCCTGACCCCCTGAAATCTCCAACGAAAATCTTCGCCGCAGTAGAGTTGGGTGTAGTAGACGGTTACCATTATACCAAGAGAGGAGGAGTTAGAGGCGGGTCGCGGATTTCATGTTTTTCACGAAGGCGGCGAGTTCTTCGTGCATTTTTTTCGTGTCGCCGACATGGGCGGCGACGATAGCCACCGTGGCGGAACCCGATATGGCCCCGTCCGCACCGGCTTCCAGAGACGCCTTGACGTGCTCGGGCCTGGATATGCCGAAACCCACCACGATGGGCGGAGCCCCAGCCTCCTTCAGCAGCGTGATCTTCGAGGACAGAGGAGCCTGCATCTCCCGGTCCGCCCCGGTAACTCCGCCTCGACCCAGAAAATACGTGTAGCCCTTGGTCAGCGCGGCGATCTCGCGCAGCTTTTCGTCGCTGGCGTTGGGCGGGACGATGAACACGGGGTCTATTCCTGCGTCACGGGCATACCGCACGCACGGGCCGGCCATCAGCGTCGGAACGTCGGCCACCAGGATGGAGTCCACCCCGGAATCGGCGGCGCGCTTATAAAACCTCTCCCCTCCCCTGCCGACCACCAAATTGGCGTACACCAAAAGCCCCGCCGGGATGTCCGTGTATTTTTCCCGTATGTTGGCCAGGACGTCCAGACAGCCGTCCGGGGTGGCTCCTTTGGCGAGGGCTCTGTTGGCGGAGGTCTGAATGACGGGACCGTCCGCTACCGGGTCGGAGAAAGGTATCCCCAGCTCCAGGGCGTCCGCGCCGCTTTCGATAAGCGTTTCGATGATCGCCTGGCTCTCTTTCATGCCGGGGTCGCCCAGCATCACAAAGGGAATG
>JAISWV010000314.1 GCA_031270755.1 Synergistaceae bacterium | reverse complement strand
CGGACTTTTCTCATCTCGGGCTCCGAAAGGGCGAGCAGGTCTTTTCCCTCGAACTCGACCGTTCCACCCGTGACGCGCCCCGTCGCCTCGGGCAGGAGCCCCATGCAGGCGAGGGCCGTCGTGGTCTTGCCCGCACCAGTTTCTCCCACGAGCCCGAGGGTCTCGCCCTTCTTCAGGGAAAAGCTGACGCCGCTCACGGCCTTCACCGTCTCCAGGTCGGTGCGGTACTCCACCGACAGGTTTCTGACCGACAACAACCCTTTCTCGTCCGCCGCGTTCCGCGTCAAATCCGGATATTCCGTCATGGCGGCCCCTCCTCAGTTCCTGAGGCGGGGGTCCAGCGCGTCGCGCAGGCCGTCGCCCAAAACGCTCATGGAAAAGGACGCGACGCAGATCATGACCCCCGGAAAGAGGATCAGGTGCGGCGCGGTGCGCAGAAATTCCTTGCCCTCGCTGACCAGCGCGCCCCACTCGGGCTGGGGCGGGTTGATGCCCAGCCCGAGAAAGCTCAGCGTGGCCGCGGTGAGGATCATGGAGGCCACGTTGGCGGTGGTCTGGACGATGAGGGTCCCCACGGTGTTGGGCAGGACGTGCTTGACGAGAATGTACAGGATGGACGCCCCTCCGGCCCGCGCGGCCTCGATGTACTCCTGCTCGGCGATGTTCAGCACGGAGGAGCGGACGATGCGCACGAAGCCGGGAATGTTGGTCAGGGAAATGGCGATGCAGATGTTCACGATGCCGGGCCCCATGGCGGCCACGACCGCCATGGCGAACAGCGTGGAGGGGATAGCGGAGAAGATGTCGAGGGCGCGCATGACGAGGTCGTCCAGCTTGCCGCCCACGTACCCCACCAGAGCGCCCAGCAGGCTTCCGACCGCCAGAGTGGCGATGGAGGTGGCGAAGCCGATGAGCAGGGAAATCCGCGAGCCGTGCAGACAGCGCGCGAAGAGGTCCCGCCCGTAGCCGTCGCAGCCGAACCAGTAGCCGGCGGGGCCACCCGCCCAAGAGGGGAGGGCCAGCTTGAGCTTCAGGTTCATCTTCAGCGCGGTGTCGTAGGGAACGATGAGGCCGGCCATGAGGGCGAAGAGGATCATCACGCAGATGACGGCGAGGCCGAACATGGCCAGGCGGTCTTTTTTGAGCCGGCGGACGACCTCTTTCAGGCGGCTTTCTTTTTTGAAGACCAGGGCGTCCGTCATTTCAGTCCCTCCTTCCCGAGTACTTCGCCCGGATGCGGGGGTCGACGAAGGCGTAGGAGAGGTCCACCGCCAGGATGACGAAGGAGAAGACGACGGCGAAGACGATGATGCCCCCCGTGACGACGGGAACGTCCTTCTGTTTGATGCCCGCCACGATGAAGGACCCCAGGCCGGGCAGCCCGAAGAGCGTTTCCGTGGCGATCGCCCCTCCGATGAGGATTCCGAAGCTGTTGCCCGCCACGGTGATGACGGGGAGGAGGGCGTTCTTCATGGCGTGTTTCCAGATGACGAGGCGCGGGGCGGCGCCCTTGGCCCTGGCTGTGCGGACGTAGTCCTGCCGGATGGTCTCCAGCATGCTGGATCGCGTGAAGCGAAGCTGGCGGCCTCCGTAGGGGAGGCCCAGCGCGATCATCGGCATGACGTAGCTTTTCCAGCTCGCCACGCCGTTGGCGGGGAACCAGCCCAGGCGCAGGGAAAAAATCAGCATCAGCACGAGCCCGATCAGAAACGCCGGCTGTGCCGCCAGAAGCAGAGCCAGACCGGTGGGGATGCGGTCGAAGATCGTGTTTTGCTTTACCGCCGACAGCACCCCCAAAGGGACCCCGAAGACGAGCGAGAACAGGATGGCGTTGAACGCCACGGTCAGCGAGATGGGGAGCCGGTTGGCGATTTCGGTCACGACCGGCTTCTTCGTGGCGTAGGACTTCCCCAGGTCGAGGCGGAAGAGCGCGTCGTACACGTACTTCCCGTAGCGCTGGAAGAGGGGCAGGTTGTAGCCCAGCTCCTCGTTCAGCATATCGATATCTTCCTGGCGGGCGCCCGGCCCCAGAAGGTTGGAGCCGGGATCGCCGGGGATCATGTCGATGATGATGAAAATCAGGAACGACACCCCAATCACGATGGGAATCATCATGAGCAGGCGCCTGAAGATGAAACGGTGCATGGAGATACCTCCAATTGGAATCGGGATTCCAAAGGGCCCGCGGCCCTTTGGCCCCCGGAGGGGAATTATTTATTTTTTGGCCCAGGACCACTCATAGACCTGCGGGTAGTTGGGGTAGTTCACAGGGACAATGAGGTCAGGCGTCCAGACGTAGGGCTGCACCTTGTGGAAAATGGGAAGCAGCGTCGCGGTTTTGGCGATCCAGTCGGAGAGCTCGCTGTAGATCTTTTCCCGTTCGGCGAGGTCGGTGGTGGCGATGCCGGCGTCCCAGAGGGCGTCCATTGTCCTGTAGTCGAATTTGTCCCCTTCGAACTTGACCATGTAGGCGCCCTTCATTTTGGTATAGCTGTACATCCGGATGGATTCGTAGTCGCCGTAGGGGGAGAAACCGGTGCAGAGGAGGTCGTACCTCTGGTTGCGCGCCATGTCCAGGTTGGTGGCCGAGTCGAGCCGGTTGATGTCGGAGGTCAGCCCGATGTCGGCCAGGTTGCTCTGGAGCACCTGCGCCATTTTCTCGAAGTACCCGCCTGCGGAGCAGTTGATGGTGCCCACGTGGGTTCCGTTGGGGTAGGCGGACTTCTTCACGTACTCCTTCGCCTTCTCGGGATCGTAGTTGTAGACGACGCCTTTCGTGGGGGCTCCCGTGTTCTGGGGCGGGACCATGAAGTCCGCGTTGACGGCGTTGCCGTCGTAGCACGCGATGTTCATGGCGTCCTTGTCGATGGCGCAGGCGATCGCCAGGCGGATGTTGTCGTCGTTCAGGGGGCCGTGCTCGTAGTTGACAGCCACGTAGGAGATGTGGTTCGCGGGGACGAGTTCCGTCTTGTAGTTGGGGTTTGCCGTGAGCGCGCTCCAGTTGGCGATGGGGGCGATGTACCAGTCCAGCTCGCCCGACTCGAAGGCGATCAGCCCGGCCGACGCCTCGGCGATGGGCACGTAGTGGAGTTTCCTGATGGGCGCCTCGCCCCGGTAGTAGTCCTTAAAGGCCGCGCAGGTCCACTCGACGTCGTGCTGGAGGCTCGTGAGGTAGAAGGGACCCGTCCCGGCCAGGGTCAGTTTGGTTCCGAACTCTTTCCCCTGGGCCTCGACTTCCTTCTGGCTGAGGATCAGGATCATGTTCTGGTTGTTGAGGAAGGCCGCGTTGGGCTGCTTCAGCTTCACGTCCACCGTGTAGTCGCCGGTCTGGGTGACCTCGGCCACGCTGGCCGTGTAGCTCCGAACCTTGGGGCTGTTCATGGCGCGCTTGAGGGAAAACGCCACGTCGCTGGCCTTCACGTCCTCGCCGTTGTGGAATTTCGCGCCCTTGCGGATGGTGAAGGTGTAGGTGAGGTTGTCGGGGCTGATCGTGTAGCTCTCGGCGACGCGGGGCTCGTACTTGCCCGTCGCCTCGTTCTGGAAAAAGAGCGGCTCGAAGATCTGCCGGTGGAACATGATGTCCTGGATGTTTGTCGTCGCGTGGGGATCGATCGTCGTAAGGGGCGCCAGGGTGCTCAGGTTGAGCGTGCGTTCTTCCGCGCCCGTGGCGGGGAGAACGAACGCCGCCAAAACCAACGCCGCCAGCAATGCCGTCCGCGCTTTCTTCATGACCTTCTTCATGATACCTTCTCCTCTTTTCGTTTTGGATTTTGCCGCTTGATTCATGAAAAACAACCTCAAAAACACCAACTTTATTTTCCGGGTCTCTAGAAATGATTATCCATACGTCGGTTAGCACTCTTCGGAAAATAAAAAACAACCGGTTTCAGGTACGCGAGTTCTCTTTTTTCTCCTTTATTTTTTTCTTCCGTCCGTTCCCCTCCTTCCCGTCGCCGTCGTCCTTGGTGTAGGCGCCATTTTCCATGAGGATTTTGATCCGCCGCTCCAGGATTTCGTTCGCCTGTTCCGCCCTGGCCTGAGTGAACGCCAGGATCAAAGCATCCATGAGAACCATGGCCGGGACGTTGGACTCGAACGGGCAGCGGTTGGGGGCCAGCAGGATTTCTTTACAGAAGGGAACGAGAGGGGAGAAGGCGGAATCCGTGATCCCCGCGGTGAAGGCTCCGCTCCTGTACGCGTAGCGCGCCAGGTCGACGGTGTCCCTGTAGTAGCGGTGGTACGAGACGAAGAGAGCCACGTCGCGGTCGGACAGGTCTTCCATGCGGTCGTAGCGGTCCTCCGCCGACGAAGAGATACAGAACACGTTCTTCGACGCGCTGCCCAGCATGTAGGCCCCGTAGTGGGCCACGCAGAAGGACGAGCGCGCGGCGGCGAGAAAGACGCGGTCGGCCCCGGCCAGGGCCTTCGCGGTGCGGACGAAGGGTTCGTTCACGGGTTCGAGCCTGTCAGATTCCAGTGCGCTGATTTCGTACCGCACGACCTTGTGGAGAACTTCTTCCACCGGTTCATGCTGAAGGATTGATTCCCGCAGTTTTTTCATAGGCCCGTGGGCGATGCGGAAGGCTGAGTCTCGTAAACTGCGCAACATGTCGCCGAAGCCCTCGTAATCCAGTGCCGCCGCGAAGCGCACAACCGTTGCCGCGGACAGTCCCAGCTCTGCCGCGATGTCACGAGAATTCATCTTCGCGGCTCGTTCGCAGGAAGTCATGAAAAATTGAGCGATTCTTTTGTTAGAATTGGAGAGATTATGAAGTTTCAGACGTATCCGTTCGAAAATGTCGTTTTCCGTCACTGGCTTTGCCCTCTCTGAATTTTTTGGATTGCATTTATCATATCATTTCAGCAAACATTATGAAACAAAAAATTCATATCATTACCGCAGAGGAGGTCTCGGAGGGGCCATAAACAGAGAGTCGGAGACGAAGGAGTTGTGCGAATCGCTCAGCTTCCTCATCAGTGAGTTCGCCTTTGGGCGAACGAGATCCGCTGCCTCGAGCTTGAATGTTTATAATTTATCTATACTAAAGGAATAATAATCTGGTAACTTAGCGTGAAATTATATTATAATAATGAATCGTAATGTCTTTGCGGTCAATAGAGTGAGGAGGGAATGAAACATGAGAAAATGGAAGAGTAAGGGCGTGGTGTTGTGGGTGTTGATCCTGCTCTGGGGGTGGAGCGCCTCTGCGGCGGTCAGGGACACGTTGATCGTGGCGGATCAGTATGATGCCACGACGATGGACCCCGTCGCTCATAACGATTTGCCGAGCACGAGAGCCTGTCTTTCGTTGTACGACACCCTGATTTTTGTCGACTCGGAAGGGGAAGCGCTGCCGGGCCTGGCCGAATCCTGGGAGTTTCTTTCGGACACGCAGTACAAAATGACGCTGCGCAGGGGGGTACTCTTTCACAATGGCGAGGAAATGAAGGCCGAAGACGTCAAATTTTCGCTGGAGCGGGCCATGGGCGACAAAGGAAGCAAGGTGGCGACCTACTCGCAGAACCTCGAAAAAGTCGAGGCCCTGGACGACTATACGGTCGTCATTTACCTGAAAGAGGTGGATTATTCTTTTTTTCTGTCTCTAACGGGCAGTTGGGCCTGCATCGTCAATAAAAAGGCCGTCGAGGCTGCTGGCGAGGATTATGGCATGCAGCCCGTCGGGACCGGGCCATTCAAATTTGTGAGCTGGCAGAAGGGAAACAAGTACGTCCTGGAACGCTTCGACGCTTATTGGGGTCCCAAAGTCAGGTTCAGGACCCTTGAGGTCCGCTCGGTTCCCGAACCTTCCAGCCGAACCATCGAACTGGAGGCCGGAGGGGCGGATCTCGCGTTCCCGATTATCGCCAACGACATGAGACATATCGAGGAGAACCTGGACCTGGTTCTTTACCGGGAACCTCAAACCTCCGTATGCTACATGGGGTTCAACGTCACCAAAAAGCCCTTTGACGACATTCGCGTCCGAAAAGCCATCAGCGCGGCGTTGGACACGGTTGCCATTCAAAAAGCCGTATGGCGGGGCACCGGAAAACTGCCGACGTCCCTGATTCCGTTCGGGGTGCTGTACTCGCTGGACGGGAAGCTTCCGCCCCACAGGCAGGACGTGGAAGAGGCGAAGAGACTCCTGGCCGAGGCCGGAATCAAAGACCTGAAACTTGAAATTTGGACCAACGAACGAAAAGAGCGCGTGGATTCCGCGATGATCATGCAGGCGCAGCTTCTGGACGTGGGTATTACCGCCGAAATCAAAGTGCTGGAATGGGGCGCGTTCCTGAATGGCCTGCGCGGGCGGACACACGACCTTTTCATTCTGGGCTGGCCCACGACGATACCCGACCCCAATTTCGCCCTGGCCCCTCTTCTGGAGGGCGGCTCGGCGTCCAACTACACATTCATCAACGATCCCAAAATCGAAGAACTGCTCGCCAAAGGGCGTTCCATTCCCAACGGCAGAGAGCGCGAAGCGATCTACGGAGAGATTCAGCGATACGTCAACGATCAGGTGCCCATGATCTACGTCTACGGAGATGAATCCACGGCGGGCTCGCAAAAGTATGTCAGGGGGTTCAAGCCGAAATTGAACGAAGTTCACTCTGTCCGCGAGGTCTACTTCGAAGAATAAGCACGCGGACGGCTGCGTCGGGAAAAGAAAAAATGAGAAGCAGTCCGGCGGACCTGACGGAACGCCCGGACTGCTGCGGTTATATCGCTGACCGGCACGGCACGGTCTCCCTGCCTTGCAGATCGTCCGAAAATCGCCTGACTGCAGGTGACAGAGATATTACATCTGTACATCCAAACGTGTATGGTTTGGGTGAAATTGGTGTTTGTCCGGTTTATTTATCTATCAGTTTGCGCTCAAGCGCAATGCGAATGATGTCCACAAGGTTGTTCCCGCCCAGTTTTGTGTAGATGGATCTCCCGATCATTTTCACCGTGTTGATCGACAGGCCATGAGCAGTGGCGATTTCTGACCGCGAAAGACCCCGGTAAAGGTCGTTCAGTACTTCCCTCTCTCGGGTTGACAGAGCCGCGTTCCATTCTTCGTCGATATTGTTGGCGTTTTTATACTCCGAGACGACGAAAGCCAGACGCTTCGCGTAAGTCGCCGCCTTTCGGTGAATTATTTCAAGCCATTCCCCCGGAATATCGCATTTTTGTTCCCGTATCGCCGCGGCGGTTAGCGTGCGCATGTCCTTACCCAGTTCAATAAACGGCATCATCAGGCCGTTCGACAGTGCGAGGTCATATGCTTCCTTTAGAACAGAGAACGACGCGTCTCTGTGTTTAATTTGATATTCGCAGGCGGCCTGAAGCACCTTCATCTCCAGTTTCTCAAACAACGTCGCGCGCGAAGTCGGCGCTTTTTCGAGAAAAGACAGCAGCTCATAATACCGTCTTCCCGCGTAGTAGACCTTTGGCTTTATAAAATTTCCAAATTTTTCCGGAAAAAGGGCGAGAGTCCCCTGCGTGAAATCGCTCTTCAGCCAGTTTACGATAAACTGCGGCTGACCGAGGAGCGAATAGTACCAGCTCAGCGCGATGTCATAGGTAATGAAGCGGGTGGGGTATCCGTGCATTCCAAGCTGCATTTCCAACTGTTCGAGCGCGTTCCGGATTTTTTCGGGATCCCCGTGGGCGATCCCTGTACGCAGGAGATAAAACAGCGCCCGATTTCTCACCTCATATTGGTTTCGCATATCCGCTTTTTTCAGGGCCTGCAGGA
>JAISWV010000202.1 GCA_031270755.1 Synergistaceae bacterium | reverse complement strand
GAAATCGAACCTGAACAACCCCCATCCGTAGGGGCGGATATTATCCGCCCGTAATCATCCCTTACCCGCCCCTACGGTAACGGTATCAAAAATCATCGGGTATATGAAACAATATGTTTCCAAACAAATCGGATTTTCCCTGTGGCAAATTGTTGACATTGCAATGCATCCAGGCAAGGTTCCTTATAGGGGGGCCGAACCAGGGCAAACGCATCAGGAAAGGCGTAAAGGGTTGCATTTTAAATCAAAATGAGTTAAAAAAGAGCTAAAATTCATACTCTATGGAGGAATACTCGAATGGAAGCTCAACTGACAAGCGTTCAAATTTTCTGCGTGTCGAAGGCGAAGCCACCGGCAGGGTGGAAATAAATGGGCAAAAAAGAAGCTGAAACGAATGTTTAAAAGGATTCATGCGCAAAAAGGTACTGTGATTTTAGGCGGTGAACTTCCGTTGAAAATTCTGAACGCGAAATGAGGGATTGAAGAAATGCCGCATGTTCTATTTCCCCAAATGCAATAATCACCTCCTGTTTCCGATTTTACGGGTACGAAGCAGAGCGGGACGGAACGAAAATTATCGCTCTTCCGATTCCGGCGGCCGGCTTCGACGCGTCTGGCGAAATTCGTCATTCGGCTTCCGCGGGGGCAGTTTTTGAGTAATCTTTTTTCATGGCTGCCGCTTTGCGCCGCGCGAGTTCCTTCCACCAAGCGGTTTCCAGGGCATTAACGATCTCCCCCCGCCGCTCGCGCCAGAGACGCACCGCCGTCCCCTCGGGCAGCGCGTTCAGGTTGGCGTCGATATCGACGGGCTGTTTGTGCAGGGTAAATTTTTTGCCGTCGTAGGAAACGGCGGAACCGTCCTTGAAGGGAATATAGACCCTCATCTCCCCTTCTTCTCCTTGTCCCCAGTCTTCATTTTTCGTTTATGAACAAAGGCAGCCTCACGCTCATGTATTGGGCCACGTCTCCGTCGCTGTAAAAACTCTCCCGCGTGGCGTCGGTCCTGAACCCCAGGCTTCCGTAAAGAGCGCGGGCGGCGAAATTCGAGGCGCGGACCCTCAGGACGAGCATGGAAAAACCCATATCGTTCGCGCACTCCGCCGCCGCCGCCACCAATTGAGTCCCGAAACCGCGCCGCCGATGCTCCGGCACCACCACCAAGTTCATCAGCAATCCATTTCTTTTTTCGTCGCCGAGCACCGCGTAGCCCAATAACTTGTCCTTCACCGCCGGGGCGAAGGCCCCGATATAGGAAAGCCTCGCGCCTCCCCCAAGAAGGTCGCGGGAGATCGTGCGCTCCGGCCACGGATAAAGGGAGGTCCGGTCGACCTCTAAAATTTGTCCCAAGTCCTCCTTCGCGCAAAAGCGAATATCCGCCAGGATCAATAAAATTCCCGGTTTATCGTTTGGTTCCTGTCCGCGCCGACGCCGATCAGCTTTACCGGCGCGCCGGCGTGTTTTTCAATATACCGAACGTAGTCCTGCGCCTTTTCCGGCAGGGACTCGAAAGTCGTACAATGGGATATGTCCTCGCTCCACCCCGGCAGAGTCTCGTATACGGGACGGCACTCCTCCAAAACATAAGAATCGCTGCTGAAACGCGTGGTTTCCTTTCCGTTCAGGTCATAGGCCGTGCAGACTTTGATTTCGTTCAGCCCCGTCAGCACGTCCAGCTTCGTCAGCGCGATGACGCCGCTTCCGTTCAGGCGCACGGAATAGCGCACCGCGACCATGTCCAGCCACCCGCAGCGGCGGGGCCGTCCTGTCGTGGCCCCGAACTCTCCTCCCCGGGTACGCAATGACTCGCCGATGTCTCCTTTTTCCTCCGTAGGCATGGGCCCCTCGCCCACTCGCGTCGTATAGGCTTTGACGACGGCGATCACGCGATCGACACGGGACACCGGCAGTCCCGTACCCGTAAATCCCCCCGCCGCGCAAGTCGAAGAACTGGTGACGTAAGGGTACGTTCCGTGGTCGATATCCAGCAGCGTTGCCTGAGCCCCTTCCAGCAATACGTGCTTGTCGCTCTCCAGGGCTTCCTGCAAAAGCTCCACAGCGTCCCCCACGTAGGGGGTCATCGCCTTGCCCCACTCCAGTGCGGGATCCAAGACCTCGTCCAGCGCGAAGGGCTTTTCGTTGTAAAGTTTCGTCAAAATTCGGTTTTTCTCTTCCAGTATTCGGGTCAGCTTCTCCCGCAGACGGTCTTCGTTCAGCAGGTCCTCCACCCGAAGGCCGCTGCGCGCGTATTTATCCACGTAACAAGGCCCGATGCCGCGTCCCGTGGTGCCAATCATATGTCCCTTGCCCCGAAAAGCCTCTTGGGCTTTGTCGAGAATTTTATGGTACGGCATCACCACGTGCGCCGCCGGGCTGACCACGAGACGCGCCCGGTCCTGGCCGCGCTCGCGTAGGTCCTCTATCTCCTTCAGGAACTGTTCGGGCTCTATGACGACTCCGTTGCCGATCATGCAAAGTTTTCCCGGGTAGAGCATCCCCGAGGGCAGAAGGTGAAAGACGATCTTCTCCCCGTTTACGATGACGGTGTGTCCGGCGTTGGCGCCTCCTTGACAGCGGACGAACACGTCCACGCCGGTCCCCATCGTGTCCACGACCTTACCCTTGCCCTCATCCCCCCACTGGGCTCCAATCAGCACATCCACTCTATTTTTCAACATAATCCATCCTCGCTCCTTCAATTCTGCTGCCGAGCGTTAGAGGCCGTCGTCGCCGGCTTCGACATTTTCTTTTTCAACTCGGAAATCGCCCGCTGCAATTGAGCGTCCTTCACGTAGTCCTTGTCCAACTGCCCCTCCACCTCGATGGCTGGCGTGAGCCCCACGTGGTCGATGACCTTGCCGGAAGGCGTATGATACCTCGCGATGGTCACGTAGATCCCCGAGCCGTCCGTAAGGTTGAAAAGCGTCTGGACCGATCCTTTGCCGAAGCTCTTCTTTCCGACGGTGAGCGCCCGTTCCCTGTCCGCCAGGGCTCCCGCCAGAATTTCAGACGCGCTGGCGCTGCCTTCGTTGATCAGGACCACCATCGGCATATCGGTCAAATAATAGGAGGAGTCCGCGTAATATTCTTCATTGGACTTCTCCACGCGGCCCCGGGTTCCCACGACCAATCCGCCGTCTAAAAACATGCTGCTGATGTTGACGCAAACGTTGAGCAGGCCGCCGCCGTTGTTCCGCAGGTCTAAAATCATCCCCTTGGCCCCCTGCCCCATCATATCCTCTATCGCTTCCGCAGCCTCCGTATCCGTCTTTTGTTTGAACTGGGTCAATCTCAGATAGCCGATGTCGTCCGACAGCACCTCGTACCGTACCGACTTGATCTTGATGATTTCGCGTTTGAGCTCGAACTTCAGAAGCTCTTCCTCGCCTTCGCGGCGGATCCAAATGACCACGGAGGTGTTCGGTTTTCCTCTCAGGCGTTTCACGACCTCTTGGGAATCCCAGCCCAACGCCACCTCGTCTCCCACCTTGACGATCTGGTCCATGGGCTTCAACCCGGCCTTTTCGGCAGGGGTATCTTCAATGGGGCTGATGACCAATATCCTGCCCTCCCGGTCTCCGATGTACATGCCCACCCCGCCGTACTGGCCTTCCATTTCTATCTCTTCGTCTTTCAGCTGCTCGGGGGACACGAAGCGCGTGTAGGGGTCTTTCCAAGATTCCACCATGCCTTTGATCGCACCCTGGACAAGCTGGTCCTCCGTTACCGGTTTCGCCTCCGCGTCGACCTGATAGGTCTCGATGATCGCCCTCGCCTGGCGTACCAACCACAAAGACTTTGCGTTGAAAGGGGATATCCTTTCGAAATCGGAGATATCGGCAGCTCCCGCCGAAGTTACGGCAAGGCCTCCGATCCTCACCGACACCAATACCACCGTTACGGCCAACAATCCGCACAAGAATCCTTTGTCCTTAAAAAACCCGTTTCCACCCATCGCGGAAAAGCACCTTCTCCCCTAAATCGACGCAGACGTCGTACATCCAATACATATAATACATACACTCATAATACATACACTCAACAATACATCCAAGGCAACAATACATCCCAGCCATACTTGGCCGCCGTCTCTTCCATTATTTTCTCACAAAACGTAAAAATATCCTTCAGATCGAGACGAAGACCTTAAAATAAAAAATTTTTCCAAGGGCCGGGTCTCGTAAAGCTAAGTTTTTTTCAGGTAATTCAACGGATTTTTGGCGGATTCTTTTACGCGAACCTCGAAATGCAGGCTGTAACTCTCCGTCGTTCCCGTGTTGCCCACCGTCCCGATTACGGCCCCCGGCTGCACCGCGTCGTGCTCCTTCACCCGAGCGGAGGCGAGGTGGGCGTAAACCGTGGAGATATTCTGCCCGTGGTCGATGATGACCACCTGCCCGAAACCCCGCAGCCATCCTACGTACAGCACTTCGCCGGGGCCGGCCGCCTTGACCGGAGCCCCCGACGCGGCGCGGATATCGATGCCCGAGTTGAAGGACTTCGTTTTGAAAACGGGGTGCTCGTTGGAGCCGTAGGGCCTTTCAATGGGTCCCCGAATGGGCCAGTCCAGCATAGAGCCGCGGCCGAGGCTGGGGTATGCGAGAACCGGCGCGCCTCCCGGGCTTTGGGTTTTTTTTTCAAGTTTTTCAGGCTCGCGGGTCTTTTTCTTCTGGAGCAAGGCGGAAATAGTGCGTCCGATCTCCTGCTGCGCCTGTTCCATTTCTTTCGCGGCCTCTTCCGCCTTCCGCCGGTCCCTCTGCACACCGGACAGGATCACGTTGGTCTCGCTGATGGAAGAACTGTATTTCTCGCGTTGGGCGTTCAGCTCGTCGGTTCGCGTCGTCAGCTGGACCCTGTTTCTCTCCAGGCTGCGTTTGCCTTGCTCCAAGTCTTTCATTTTGCTCAGCAGCTCGTCGATCACGGCCTGGTCGTAGCGCGAAAGCCGGTCCAAAAGATACGCGGACACCACCGCCTCGTGGGTGTTTTCCGCGGAAAGCAGCAAGTTCAAGCCCTCCCGGGCCCCGTACTTGTACATGTTGACCACCCGGACCCGCAGTTCGCCGATGAGGCTGTCGACCCGGCGGGAGGTTGCCGCTATTTCCCGGTCCAGTTCCATCATGGATTTTTGGAGCTTGTTCGACTGCAGCTCCAGGAGTTTGATCTGCTGCTGCGCCACTTTGGAATTTTGCTGCAGGTTGGTGATACGCCCCAGCAGACTTCGTGCCTGTTGGGCTTTTTTCTGGGCCGTCTCGTTATATTGCTGGATTTTTTTGTTCAATTCATCCCGGGCTCTTTCCTGCGCCGCTATTTCTCCGTCCAGATCCGGCGCGCCCTCGGCGGGCACGCCCCACCCCCCGTGCGGGAAACAAAACAACAACAGCGTCAAAACGCACACCCAAGTTTTGTTCATGGACTCCGCGCCCCTTTCTAAAAATTTCAAGCTCGAAGGGTAGAGCTCGCGCGGGCCTCCCCCCGAGACCCCCTTTGATCAAATTTTAGCTCAAATTTCAGCGTTTGAGGTAATCCAGCGGGCTCTTTGCGGTGCTGCCGACGCGGACTTCGAAGTGGAGGTGGTAGCCTGTGGTCGTTCCGGTGTTGCCCACCGTGCCGACGACTGTTCCCGCGTTGACCACCGTCCCCTCCTTGACCCGGGTGGAGGACATGTGGGCGTAGACGGTGGAGTAGTCGCGCCCGTGGTCGATGATGACCACCTGACCGTAACCCCTCATCCATCCCTCGAACAGCACCTCGCCGGGCGCCGCCGCTTTGACCGCCGTTCCTCGGGGCGCGGCGACGTCCAAGCCCGAGTGGAAGGACTTCGTCTTGAACACAGGATGTATCCGCGAACCGAAGGGGCTGCTGATGGGGCCCCGCAAGGGCCAGTCGAACATGGAGCCCCTGCCCCGCGCGATCCTTCCAGCCAGGTAGTCCGTGCTGCCCTTACCCCCGGCCTTTTTCGCCGCCTCGTCCCGCTCTTTCCTCTGCCGCATCAGGGTCAAAATCGTCTGCCCCACAGCCTTCTGGGCCTCTTCCATCTCCTTGGCCGCTCGTTCGGCCAAGGCCTTCTGCCGGCGGATATCGTTCAAGAAAGTGTTGGTCTGATCGATGGTGGAGTTATACTTCTTGCGTTCCTGATTGAGGGACTGGGACTGCTTCAACAGCCGGTCGCGGTGCTCCTGCAAGGTCCGCCGGGACAGCTCGATTTCCTGTTTTTTATTTTGGAGCTGCTCGATCAAAAATTGGTCGTGAGCGGCAAGTTTCCCCAGAAGATAGACGGAATTCAGAACCTGGTGGGTGTTCTCGGCCGAAAAAATCAAAAGAAGCTCCTCGGACGTGCCGTACTTGGAGATGTCGATCATGCGGTTCTTGAGGGCGGAAACCAAGTCCTGGATTCGGTATTTCGTCTGATCCATTTCCGCGTTCAAGACGGTGATGTTTTTCTGGAGCTTGCTGATCTGGTACTCCAAAATGGTCATCTCCTGCCGGGCCTTTTCCGTGGCCTGCTGAGACTGGTCGATGCGCACGAGCAAGTCGTTTTCTTTCACCTTCATCTGACGGATCGTGCTCCGGTACGACTCCAGCTTTCGGTCCAGTTCCTTCCTCCGGCGCTCCTCCGCGGCGATCTGGGCGTCGATGTCCGCCGCCGGAGCCGCCCATGCCCCATAGCCCTCGGAGAACACCAAAAGGAGCAGGAGAACCAGAGAAAGACACTTCTTCACAACCGGTCTTTTCACAAACGACCCCTTTAAAAAGCCCGTCTTGCGCAAATTACGGACCCCTTTACAACGGTCTTGTCGTCGAGTTCATGAAGCGCGCCACCACGATGCAGCTGCACACCCAGCCCAAGGTGGCTCCGAAGCCCACCAGCAGCACCCCGAACTGACCGATGGTGCGAACGTCATCCACCAAGCTGAGGAAGGGAAGGCTCTGCTGCAGAAGGCGTATCCCGGGGAAATAGGCCGACGTGAGCCCCGCTACCGCGATAATGGAGCCCAGGAGAGCCAAAAAGGTTCCCTCCAGAACGAAGGGCGTCGAAATATAACTGCGGGTCGCCCCCACCAGGAACATGATGGCGATTTCCTCGCGCCTCGAGTAAAGGGAGATGTGGATGGTGTTGTAGACCACCAGGGACGTGATCATGATCGAAAGGGCGAACATGACCACGGCGGCCTTGGAGGCCACTCTCGATATGGAGGCGACCCGTTCCACCACCAAACCCGCGTAGACGACGTCGTCGATTTCCGGCATCGCCATCAAAGTTCGAACCAGATGGGGAACTTCCGCCGCGCTCCTCACGCGGATTTCGAAATTCCAAGGCAGGGGGTTTTCTCCGATCAGCTCCAGCGCGTGCGACTGGCTTCCCCTTCCGGCCTGGAGCTTCGCCAGGGTGTCCTCCGGGGACAGGGCGGTCGCAGATGTGACGGACTCCATCGCGCGAATGGTCTCCGTGAGTTTCCCCACCTCGCTGCCTTTTTTGACGTAGGCCTGTACGACCAGCTCGCTTTCCAGCTTCTGAAGCAAGTTTTGGATATTCAAAGAAAAAAGCGTCGTGATGCCCAGTATCCACATCATGACCGCCGCCGTGATCAAGGTCAATATGCCCAAAAACCAGTGCCTCACCAGCAGGCGCCCGGTATCCCGCAGAATATAGCTAAACGTCGTCATCCGGCAGGTACCTTCCGGCGTGTTCGTCTCGGACGACCCTGCCGGCGTTCAGCTCGATGACCCTTTGACGGTAGGAGTCCACGATATATTGGTTGTGAGTGGTCATCATCACCGTCACCCCGGCCGCGTTGATGGCCAGGAGTATCTTCATGACGTCCGCGGAAGTGCGGAAGTCCAGGTTTCCCGTGGGCTCGTCCGCCACGAAAAGCGACGGCGAGTTGGCGAGGGCGCGGGCGATAGCCACGCGCTGCTGCTCTCCTCCAGAAAGCTGGGGAGGTTTCATGAAGCGCCGGCGCCATAAGCCGACCTGCTCGATGACCTTGCTGGCCCTGTACTCCACCATCTTGGAGGGAACGGACATGGCCTCCATCACGAAAGACCCGTTTTCCAGCACCGTCAGGTGCGGAATGAGCTTGAAGTCTTGCGCGACCAGCCCCACGTCCCGGCGGTAATAGGGAATGTCGCTGGGGCGCATTTTTCGTAAATTCGTGTCTCCCACCGAAACGGTCCCTTTGGTGGGCAGCACCTCCCGGGTGATCATGCGGAGCAGCGTGGATTTTCCCGAGCCCGTGGCCCCCACGACGTAGACGAACTCTCCCTTGTCGATCTCCAAATGCACATCTTTCAACGCGACGATATCGGGTTTGAAAATTTTGGTAACACCCGAAAATTTTATCTTCATCGGGACGTTTCCCCTTCGCAAATAAACTGCGGTTTGCTTCGGAGTCACCTGCGGCGCATCGTCCACGCCAAAACGGAAGCGCTGACGATCTGATCCGCCGTGAGGCCGTAAAACTCCTTCAGGTCCTCCGCTGAACCGCTCTGCCCAAAATCTATCTTGACTCCCACCGGCTGTACGGGAACAGGATATTCCCGCGCGGCCAAACCCGCAACCAGCTCGAAGAGGCCGCCCGGCAGAAAATGCTCTTCCGCCGTCACGCAGCATCCCGTCCGCTGCAAGGAAGACAAAACCAACCGCGCCGGAAAAGGGTTCAGGCAATAACAATCGATGACTTCCGCTCCGATGTCCTGCTGATCCAAAACCTCCGCCGCTTTCAGGGCCTCTCCCACCATGATACCACAAGCGCAAATCGTTATCTGGTCGCCTTCCCGCAAGATCCGCCCGTCTCCGACGCGAAAATCCGAGTCGTCGGGGCTGTAAATCAGCGGCTGCTCCGGCAGGCCCAGGCGAATGTAGGAAGGCCCCTTCATGTCGGCGACCTGGCGGCACAGCGCGTATGCCGACGTGTAGTCGGAGGGGACGAGAAGCGCCACGCCGTGCAGCGCCCTCATCAACGCGACGTCTTCGAGCATCTGGTATATCGCGCCGTCCTCCCCAACCGTGATCCCCGCGTGACTGCCCACCAGATGGACCGCCAAACCCGGCAAGGCCACGGCTGAACGGATTTGCTCGTAGGCGCGCCCCGTCAGAAACGAAGAACAAGCCGACGCGTACACGCACATGCCCGCGATGGACATACCCGCGGCGGTCAAGATCAGGTTTTGCTCCGCCGCCCCGATGTTCAGATAGCGGTCGGGGTGTCGCCGCCCAAACTCGGATTCTTCCCTGAAGAGCCCCAGATCCGCGTCGAGCACGAACAAGTTGGAGTGAGAGCCCGCCAGCGACAAAAGGGCGTCCTTATAAGCTTCTCCCAGGCTTCTTTTCGGTACCGACATTGTCGAGACCCTCCAGTTCTTTCAAAAGATCGTCCGTCGTCCGAGAATTCGACGCGGCCTTGCCTGCCGGCGTTTCCCGCTCCAACGAAGGAATTCCTTTACCGCGCAGCGTCTTCGCGATCAACAGGCGTTGACAGTGGGCAGGCAGCGACTCGAGAGCGTCGTTCAACGAACGTATATCGTGCCCGTCCGCGCAAGCAGCGGCCCAGCCGAAGGAATGGAACTTCTCCGCCAGGTCGTCGGGAACTCCGTCGTTTTTATCCACGATGACGGTCAAGTTACTCAATCCGTGACGCGCGGCGACGATCAAAGACTCCCACACCGATCCTTCTTGCAGTTCTCTGGCTCCTATCAGACAGAAAACGCGAAGCTGAGGGAGCCGATTTTTAAACGCCAGAGCCAGCCCCAAAGAGATCCCCAGCCCTACCCCCAGAGCGCCGCAGGAAACGTCCACCCCCGGCGTCCGGCGGGCGTCCGCGAAAGCCTGAAGTGTGCTGCCCAATTGCCGATATCCCCATAAAGCGTCGCGGTCGAAAAAACCGCGGTCCGCCAGCACGGCGTACAGAGCGGGGCTCGCCGACGCTTTGCTGAGGACGAAGCGGTCCCGCTCCTCCCAAAGGGGTTCTTTCGGGCGAACCGAAAGCACGGAACCGTAAAGCCATACGAGAATATCCACGGCGGAAAGGGACGACGCCATATGGCCGGTCCGGGCGATACCCAGCATACGAACTATGTCCCGTCTGACGTCCAACGCGCGGGCTTCGAGCTCCGTCAAAACAACAGCGTCCATTGTAAACACCACTCTTTTGTCGAACTGTAAAGCATGGGTCATTGCCGAAATTTTCAGTGCCTCAGTGCGATTGTTTTTTTGACTCTCTTTTCGGTTCTCTTTTCAATTCTCTTAATGAATAACTGACCGCATTTGTATTTCCCTGCATTGTCAAAATACCCTTGCCGCAGAGAAGAGCCAAATAACGCCTTGCGGTGGCGGCGGATTTCCTGGTGACCGCCATCGCTTCTTTCGGTGTGACGGAGCCGTTTTCCCGCAAATACCCGATAATCGGGGCCATTTTCTCCATCTCAACTTCGCTCAAAACTTCGCTCAAACTTCGCTCATTCACGACTGGTACGCTCACGCCGCGTACTTCAAACGCCGGGTGTATTTTTATCGTCGTAATGAGATAGTTTCGGCCGTCGTCCGTTTCAAAATCGGGCAAAGGCGAGTGATTCACCTTGAGAGCTCTCAAAATTTTCGTAATGCCGGTCGATTTTTTCTCGGAGAGGTCGATTTCCTTCAAAAATTCGCCGATACGCCGGTTTCGATAACGACGGGCAATTGCCTTTCCGGACTTGAACTGTTCCATGTCTATCCATTTTTCGGGGCCAGGATAGTTTATGATTTTTATGCAATTCACATAAATTCTGATTTCCACGGGCTCTTGTATGCGGTAAGATTTATGGAAGACGGCGTTGACGAGAGATTCTTCCAATGCCGCGTAGGGGTAGTTGAAAAAACGCTCCGCTTCCGCCTTATCGGGCTTTTTCACCACTTTTTCCTCGATGAGCGTTGCCTGGATATAGGAAAGCGCATCGCGTATTTGCTTTTGCAAAGAGCCGGTGAATATTTTTTCCGTAAAATCATCGGAACCTTCCGCTTCCGAGGAATAGAAACGAATGAGTTCTATTTGAGCGCCAGGTAAAAATTTTTCCGGGTGTTCCGAGAACATAAGGATGCCGACATTGCGGATGTCGACACCGACGTCGGTGACGTTAGCCACCTCCATAGCGACCAGCAAATCCTCCAAAGGCCTGTCGTTCATTTCCGCTACGAGGGAACTGTCGCTTTCGACGAGAAAATCCTCCACAAAACCTCTTCGGATATCAGAAATTTTGGCCTCGCGGTTCACTCTATCGTCGAAAGGAACTGTATTGAACTTGCTGAAAAGCTCGGAGAGCTCCGCTCCTTTCGCGATGGTTTTGACGGAAGAGGGTTTGATCCAATATTCTTTATGCTTGTCCGATCTGTTGCGGGAATATACTTCTTTAGGGGCCATATACGGCCCGTCATCGCCGGCGGAGCACCACAGATAGACGACATATCGCTCCCGACACTCTACAATCTCCAGTTGGGGGATATAGCGTGGTTCAATCAGATTACAGTACTGAAACAGCTCTTTTTGAACGCTGTCCAGAACGTCGGCGTCAATTCCTGCAGGCGGCAGCAAAGGACGCCCGTTCCGCTCTTCGATGCCAATCACGATGTAACCGCCGTTGGTGTTGGTGAAATCATTGGCAAAAGCGCATATGGTGTGGATAATATCCGACGGGTTCCAACCTTTCTTGTATTCCACCCGGTCTTGTTCCACGACTCGACCTGCCAGCAGCGTTTCAAGCTTTAGAGGAATCACGTGCTCACCAACTTTCCACTCTCTTTATAATCCCAAAACATCCCGGCAAAGGGCGTCGATTTCTTCCTGAAAAAACTCCGGCGAAAAAAGAGGGGATGCGGACAATCGCGGCGCGGGAAACGGGCCTCCGTCCCACACGGGGACCTCCCTGTCCAACGCGAAGGCCTCGACCTTGGGGTCGTAGGGCGCGACAACCAAGGGCACCGAGGCCAAGACCGCCAGCATCGCGAAATGCAGCCTCATCCCGGCCGCCGCGCCCGCGCCCTGAAAGACGCGAAGAGCCTCCTCCATCGTCACAGCACGCTCGATGCGCGACAAAACAAGACGTTTCTCGTCCATGAAACGCCGCATGAGGCGCTCGTCTTCTTCGGCAAAGGCGACTCCGACGATCTTTTCCTCGAAAGCGGAGGCATAAGCGGAAACGGAATCGGCGAAGCGTTCGGGAAAATCGCCGGCACAAGGCCGAAGGTTTACCAGCAGCGTTTTATTTGTATCCGGCGTAGGCGCGTTTTTCTCTGCCGGATGCCTTCCGGAAAAAGCGCCGCCCAAAGTCAAAGAAAGCACCAGGTCATGGCCCAATTCGGCGTCCACCCCCAAGGCTTCGCAAAGGGACAAACCCGCCTTGTCGCGCACCTGCACCAGGCGGCAGCGTTTGAGGGCGTCGCGCGTCAGCCGTCGGGAAAAATTCGAGCACAGCGGCCCCACCGACTGCCCCAAAGCCCAGGGCACAGCGCCCCGAAAAACCGCGCACCTCACGAGCCCCCAATAGTAAACGCACGAACGCAGGCTGGTCGCGTCCTGAAACAGTCCCCCTCCTCCAAGCAAAAGCGTTTCGCTTTGCCCCAACACGCGGCAAATCTGCCCGGCCTTCCACCGATCCACCGCGTCCACGCCGAACTTTTGCCGGGAACCGCCGGGGTCGTTGGACAGCACCACCATACCCTCCCGGGGGACGCCGCACCGCGAAAGAGCGGCAATGGAGGCCTCCAGCAAAAGCTCGTCTCCCAGGTTGCCGAAACCGTAATAACCGGCCAGAGCTGCCCGGTAGCGCCTGGAGGAGGCCATGCACGTCACTCCGCCAGAAAATGAATTTTCCGGCACAAAGGCAGGGCGGCATATTTCACGGCGAACACCGCGAGAATTCCCACGACCGTTCCCACCCACAGCCCGTGAAATTCGCGCAGCAAAATAAAAAACAGGGGCGTGTGGTAGTGACAAAAGCTATTGACTACGGAGGAAAAGCCCAAAACCACTCCCACCCGCAAAACCTCGCGATAGCGTGCCCATAGGCCGGATTTCACCGCGAAAACATAGAGCAGAAGGCAGGGATAACCGACGAAAACCTCTTTGTTGCGGGGCCGCGCCACCAAAAAACGCTCCAGGGCCTCGCGGGTCTTGGCCTCGAATCCGGGGATGAACTGGACGTTGTCGCTGCGAAACAGGGCCAAAGCCAAGAGCGACAGGAGGGCAAGGCCGAGAAAAAACTCCCCCCAAAGGGGCGGGCGCGAAAGAAATTCGGTCAAGGACTCGGGGTGGACCCGGCGGCGCATATCGTGCAGCACCACCAAAAGCGGGGGCAGCAGCAGCGTCAGCTTCACTCCCGAAAAGGTCATGAGCCGCAGCATATAAAGGGGTTCGCTGAAAAGAGCGGCAACGGCGAGCCCTCCTATGGTCACGAAAAGGGAAGCCTCCAAGAGCGTTCTCCAATAACGCCGCGCCCTATCCGCGGCAGCGACGTCCATAGCGGTCAACGAAGCCTCCGTTACGATAAAAGCAGCCGATAAGGCGCCCAGCAGCCGGGCAAAAACGGCGATCTTCCAAGCGGCCGAGGCGAGAACTCCCGCGAGAATGACGAACAGAACGGCTTCCGCCGTGGGCATCGGCTTGTCCAAGGTGCCATTCATTCGCCGCACGTAGCGGGCCAGAGACAGCAAAAAGGCCATAGAACACGCCAATGCCGAGAGCCAGTGCATACGCCATCTCGGATGACCGGCAAACACCGGCCGAGGCCAGGCCGATTGAAGGCCGTGGGACTGCAGAGCCTCCACCAGCCGCCCCACCTCCCCGCCGAAGCTTTCCAAGGAGGAAGCCACGTTGCCCGAGGCCGCTGGCCGCATCACCAAAAGGCGCACGGACCGCTCCACCGCGGCGCGAACGAAACGATCGTGCAGAGCCGCCCTGTCGATCCTGCGAACGAGCAGTTCTTCGTTGGTCACGCTGTGCAGCGGGATGAGGCTGGGGAACGCCAGCCAGTTGAGCTGCACCGCCCCGAGCTGGCGGGAGAATTCGGTTTGCGCCACGGCTATGCCGTGTTCTTTCAAAAGAAACGCCAAAGGCTTCAGGTCAGGATACCCCAAGGCAATCTCGCCCGAAGGAGAGACCACCGCGACCTTAGGATACTCGGACAAAATTTTCCGCGTCGTTTCCAGAGACTGCCTCAACTGCCAGGTGGGAGCCGGGGCGACCCTGTAGAAAATAGGCATGTCCGCCGCCGTGCCCGCCCTCAGCCCCTCGAAATCCGGACCGGGTTCGTATTGGATGTCCTCGGCCGTGTACTCCTTGACCATCAGGCCCACGACGCCCTTTTTTTTCAGGAACTCCAGAGTGGCCTCCGGAGAAAGCCCCGCTTCTTCGGCCATAGGGAGCATCTCGCGATAATCGACGACAACCGCCACGTTCCGGTTGTCCCGTTCCAGCTCCAGCCGGGGCAAAAGACCGTACCGCGAGAAGATCAAAATAGCGCCCAAGACCAAACCCACAAAAACGAGCCACGGACATTCCCCAACACGTCTCAAAAACTTCACCTCTGAATCCTCGATTGAATCCCCATTTCCCATTGACGGGGTAAAGTCAAACCCATTTCCTCCAGCATTGCCCCGAGCCGGCACAGGGGCAGGCCCACCACGTTGAAATAATCTCCCTCTATCGACGAAACCAGCAAGGAACCTCGGCCCTGAATGGCGTAAGCTCCGGCCTTGTCCATGCCCTCTCCCGTTTCGGCGTATGCGCGGACGGCATTCTCGTCAAGGGGACGAAAACGCACCCGCGTTCGTTCCAAACCCGTGGATATCTTTTTTCCCCAACGTACCGCCATGCCCGTCAGAACCTCGTGAACCCGCCCTTGAAGGCGGCGGATCATTCGCAGGCTTTCGTCTTCGCCCGCCGGTTTTCCCAGCACGTCTCCGTCCACCACCACGATGGTGTCGGCGGCGATGACCAGAGTTTCTGTTTCCCCAACGCCATCGACGGCCTGGGCTTTTCCGGCGGCCAGCCGAAGGCAAAGTTCCTCCGGGGACTCGCCGGCTCGCGGGCTTTCGTCGATTTCGGGAACGACGACCCGAAAACGCCACCCCAGCCCTTGCAGAAGCTCGCGTCTCCTGGGGCTGCCGGACGCCAATACGATGCGCCGGTCTTCCCAATTCAGGTTTTTTCGCACCCCCGCCCGCATGGGCTCAAAAATAGGCCGCAACGTCGAACATAATGACCGTCAGGCCCAGAAGGAAACAATAAAGCCCAAAATAAGGCCATTTCCCCGACAAAACCAATCGGCGCAAAAACGCCAAGGACAGACAGCCCAGTGCGAACGCGATCAGCGCGGCCCAAAAACAACCGTCAGGCAGAACCGAAAAGGGATGGCGCAGGATATAGACGGCCTCCAGCAGACTCGCTCCGAGAATCGCCGGAATAGACATCAGGAAAGACAGGCGAAACGCGTCCCGGCCCGTCAGTCCCATGAACAACGCCACGGCCAAGGTGGAGCCCGACCTGGAGACGCCGGGGAAAACGGCCAGGCCCTGGACAAGGCCCACAAGAAGCGCCGTCCTCAGGGACAAGGCTTTCTGCCGCTCCGGCACCAGGGGAACCAGGCACAAAAGTCCCGCCGTCACCAACAGACCGACCCCTACGGCGAAACGGGACGACATGGCCTTCTCCACCGCGCCCTCGAGGGGCAACGCAACGACAGCCGTCACCACCGTCCCGGCCAAAATCAGCCAAGCGCAGCGCCAGCCCTCCGTCTCCCGCGCTTTTTTCAAAAACAGCCCTCTGCACCACTGCGTCCCGATCGCGGCGATATCCTCACGGAAAAAGAGCATGACCGCCAAGACGGTGGCGCAGTGAAGCATCAGATCGAAAGCCAAAAGGTTCCCGGCGGGCAGCTCGAAGAAAGTCTGTAACAGGGCCAAATGCCCCGAGCTGCTGATGGGCAGAAACTCCGTCACGCCCTGCACCACACCGAGAACCAGAATCTGCCACGTCGAATCCATATATCTCCAGACCTTTCTAAACGCTCGAACTCAGAAGCGCGGTATTTTATATCCTCCAGGGGGTCTCGGGGAGCCGGTGAGAACCGCGTAGCGGCTGAACGAGGCTCCCCTGAGCTTCAATCTAGAAAAATTCTTTTTCGAGCCAGTTCTCGGCGCTTCGGCTGTCTCCTGTCATGGAGATCAACGGCATCACCACGGCATAGGAAGCGTTGCGGCGGCGCACGACCTCGCGGACGCGATTTTTGATGCCCTTGCGCACCGCGTCGGGGTCGATTTTACGGCCTCCGGCGAACTCCTTCAGAACCCTTTCCGTCACCGTCCGTATTTCATCCAAGACGTCGTTGTCCTCGTCTTGGGCGAAAAAACCCAGGCTCTCCACGGCGATGGGAGCCAGAAGAGTCCCATCTTCCCCTATCGCCAAGGAGACGACGATGATGCCGTCCTCCGCCAGCTCCCGGCGCTCTTTCATGACGCGGCTTTTGAGTTCGCCCACGGCGTTGCCGTCGATCACCACCGCTCCGGACGGGACGCGGTCGCGGATGTGGGGCCGCACGCCCTTTTGGAAGGTCAGGACCTCGCCGTTGGTCATGATGAAGATGTTTCGATTGGGGATCCCCACGTCCTGGGCCAGCTGAGAATGGCGCACCAAGTGCCGGTATTCCCCGTGAATGGGAACGAAGTACTGTGGACGCACCAGGTTCAGCACGATCTTCAGTTCCTCCGCCGAAGCGTGCCCGGAGACGTGGGTCAGTTTGTCCGCCTCGTAGACCACCTCGCAGCCTATGGAAAACAGGCGGTTGATCGTGTTGTTGACCAATTTTTCGTTGCCCGGAATGACCGACGCCAGCAAAAAGACCGCGTCCCGCTCGCCCAAAGCGATCTGTTTGTGTTCGCCCCGGCTCATCATGACGAGGCCGGAAAAGGGCTCTCCTTGGCTGCCCGTGGTCATGACCACCAGTTGGTTTTCCGGCACCTTCCCGATGTCCTCCACAGGCAGGATCATCTTCTCGTCGACCCTGAGATAGCCCAAGTTTTTCGCCAGCTCTACGTTGCGAATCATGCTGCGCCCCAAAAACGCGATCTTGCGGTTGAAGCGGGCCGCGCCGTCCACCACCTGCTGGATGCGGTGGACGTTGCTGGCGAAGGAGGAAATGATGAGGCGCCGCGTCCTGTAGTTTCTGTACAGGTGGTCCAGCGTCCCGCCGATCAGCCGCTCCGACGGGGTGAATCCTTTACGCTCGGCGTTGGTCGAATCGGACAAAAGCAAAAGCACGCCCTTGTCTCCTTCTTCGGCGAAGGCCCCGTAATCCGTGATGCGTCCGTCGATGGGCGTGGAGTCCAGCTTGAAGTCGCCGGTGTGGATCACCCGCCCCAATGGTGTCTCGATGGAGAGAGCAACCCCATCCGGTATCGAGTGACTGACCGCGATGAAGCGGATTTTGAAGGGCCCCACCTCCGCAACGTCCCCCGCCTTGACCTCCTCCATCCACGGCTTCAGCAGGGGCATGTCCTCGGCCAGTTTGTTCCCCACCAGGCCCAGAGTCAGGCGCGTGCCGTAAATCGGGACGTTGAGCCGCTGCAGCACGAAGGGAAGTCCGCCGGTATGGTCTTCGTGCCCGTGGGTCAGCAGAATGCCCAGCACTTTCTCCCGGTTGGCCTCCAGGTAGGAAATATCTGGAACGATAAAGTCGATGCCCGGCAAGTCCTGGTCGGGGAACATCAGCCCGCTGTCGATCACGATGATGTCATCGCAATATTCGACGGCGTACATGTTCTTCCCGATCTCTCCCAGTCCTCCCAGGGGGATGAACCTCAGTCGAGGGTTTTTCGTTTTGCCTGCCGCGGGCGTGCTCCGCCTGCGATGCGGTTTTGTCGTCATCTACACATTTTGCCTCCATATTTTTACAAAAAGCTTTTCTTGACGAACTCGTTCATAGCGGTCAAAGTCGCGCCTCGGAGCGTCAAAGAGTCGACGTCCATGGACCCTTTCAAGATCAAGAGCCGCCCTTTGAGAGACAACAGCAAATGCCCATACACCCGTTCCGACACGCTTTCGACGAAGTCGTCGGGAAACTGGAACCCCATTCCCCCAAGCAGGACGAAATCCGGGTCGTAGATATTGACGAGGTTGGCGATCCCTATCGCCATGTAATCCGCCATTTCGTCCAAAACGGCCATGACCTGGGCGTCTTTCGTCCGCGCCATCTCCATCAGAGCGTCGAAACGATCGCGAAAGTCGCCTTCCAGGGGAGCGTACCGCTTCTCGTAGGCCCTGACCACGGAGTCGATGGAAATGTAAGTTTCGAGGCATCCCCTGTTACCGCAATCGCAGAGAGTTCCGTTTGGAGAGACGATCATGTGCCCCAGCTCCCCCGCGATATTGTTGCTTCCATGATAAAGCTCGTCGCCTATCAGCAGAGCGCCGCCGACCCCTTGCGCGATGTACAGGTAAATCCCGTTTTTCATCCCCGCCAATTTTTTGTTCGTGGCCATCTCCGTCAACAACCCCAGCTTGGCCTCGTTCACCGTCAAAATCTTCAGCTTCCGCTCGTTCAGCCAGGGGAGGCGGCTCCGTAGCTCGGCCTCCAGGTCGACGTCGAGCCATTTCATGCGCGGGATACTGCGCAGGATGTTGCTCCCCCACTCCACCAGGCCGGGCACGGACACGCTGATGGAGACCAGGTTGTCCGGGGGCTCGTTTGTGAACTGTGCCTCCAGGTGCTGAGCCAGCGCGTCGAAATAAACCCCCACGGACTTGTCCTGGGGCGTCTGGAAGGACAGAAGCCCGTCCACGCTGTTGTCGAGATAGCCCCGTCCGATGCAAATCCGCTGTACCGTCAGCTCGACGGCAAAGGACACCGCGACCTCCCTCACGATCTCCAGCTTGATGGCGGGGCGCCCCGGGTGAAAATGCCCGTCGAGGCCCACCTCTCTAACCCAGCCTCTTTCCTGCAGATCCCGTATAATTTTCGTGACCGTGCTGGGGTCGAGCCCCACGGCTTCCGCCAGGTCCCGGCGGCTGATGCCGGGATAAAACCGAATCATGTTCAATACGACTCTTTTGTTGCTTTGACCCATCTTTTCCGCATTGTACGTTTTAATTTTCATGGGGCTGCTCCTAATGATATTCGTATCGCAGAAACTATATCACAAGAATCCGCCAAGTTGCAGGGCGGGTGAGGTCGCGACGGTCACTATTTTTCCTGCTTTTCCCTATTTTTTTCTGCTTTTTCTGTTTTTCGGAACCTTTTTCGGAAAGTGTTATACTTTACGATAAAGGTGTGGAATTTGCGGTGGCGCTCAAGCGCAGGAGACTGGAAAATTACCGCTCGGAGGGATCGAGATGGCCGCAAAAATCGTGTTCAAACGATGGGAAAACGTGCCGGACGTGGTCAACGTAACGGAAGAAATCGGCAAAATCGCCGACAAATATTTGAGGTATGCCGCGTCGGCCAAAAACGAAGACAAGGCGCAAGCCAGGAAGACATGGGGACAGCTTTCAGATAAATATTGGGATCTCCTTTTTGCGATTTTGGACGTCCAAACGGAGTCTTTTCCCTCCGTTTTGACCTTCGACGAAGAAGAACGCCTTTTTATCGATTTCGGATTTTTGAACGATGAAATCACCCCCCGCAACAAAAAATTCGACACGTTCCTCGCTCTGCAGTCGAAGTTCTCCTTGGGAGTTTTCGCATACAGGTCCTTTTCGGACTTTATCGCGGACTGTTGGGGCATGATCACGGGAAATCCCCTTCCCGTTTCTCCCTTCGGGGAAAAAACGGAGGACAAGGTCGAAGCTCTCGAACGGCAGCTGCTCTCTTTGCAGGAAACCCGCAACTCGGAGATCTTGAAGATCGTCTCCCGCAGCAAAAACATGACGGGGACGGATCTCGAAGCCTTGGTCTCCGACATGAGCAAAACCCTGATCACCGCCACGAAGGTCTCGATGCGGACCAAAGAATATCGGGAGGCCAAAAGCGACGTCAAACAGGCGATGTCCCAAGACCGGTTTCGCTATAACGAAGCGGAGCGCGTCATGGAAACTCAGCTTTCCATCGCGCAAAAAGACGAAGAAGACCCTCTGGGGTTACCGGAACTGGAAATGTTCACCGCCCTCCACGAGTCCGCGAAAATCTTGGCCCGTAAAATCATCTACTGCCAGCAGGAAAGCGGCAAGTTCCGGCGGAAGGCCGAAAAAATATCCCAAGCCTGCGCCCAGTTCTCGCCGCAGATGATGCGTAAAGAACTCAAGAACATGTTGACCAAGAAAAAAGAATACATGGCGGTCCCCGCCAAGGTCGCCCGCTGCGAACAGTCGCTTTTGTGCCCCCAGGACTCGGAGCCCTTGCGCTATGAGACGGCGTCCCGGATAATGGAGGAAATGGCGAACATGGACATGGACATGTTTGCGGTGCCGCGTATTCGCATGTACGGCGTCCCCCAGGTGATCTTCATTCCCGGGCAGGGGTTGGGAACGTACGACTGGGCGGACCATACGATCCTCCTGCCGGTGTTTCCGACGACCTCCCTCGAAAAGTCCATTGCCTATGGGGTGGGGACGTTTCGGTGGGACAGCGACGAAGACCGCCTCTTGAA
Source organism: Synergistaceae bacterium (assembly GCA_031270755.1). Classification (GTDB taxonomy): domain Bacteria; phylum Synergistota; class Synergistia; order Synergistales; family Aminobacteriaceae; genus JAISLU01. Next base: position 1,362 of record JAISWV010000202.1, on the reverse strand, counting down.
AAACGCCTACGAAACCATCAAAGACAACAAAGGCAAGTCGATTCTGGAGATGGCGAGCTCCTTTCACAAAGATTATTTTTTATGGATAACCAAAGAAAAGAAAGGATACCGTATCTTGCCGCGGGATACCCATAAAACGTTTCTCCAAATGTTCGCTCTCCGCAAGCAGGAAGAATAAAAGAAGAATATAAAGAAGAAGAATAAAAAATGAAGAATTGTTTGCGGGATTTCGCTTGCTCTTGCTCAATTTATAGAAATTGAATCGATGAACGAATTGGAGGGAGAGCCGTGCCTTTGGTCGACTTGAACAGCTCATTGGGTGAAAGTTTCGGGATTTGGCAAAGAGGAATGGACGACGCGATGCTGCGCATCGTAAGCTCGGCGTCGATTGCCTGCGGGCTTCATGCGGGGGACCCCCTCGTCATGCAGACGACGGCGGGCTCGGCGCGGCGGGCAGGAGTCACCGTCGGGGCGGAGCTGGGCTACCCGGACCTCCAGGGCTACGGACAGCGGGACTTCAACATGACGCCTTACGAAATTTACGTCTATTCTCTCTATCAGATAGGCGGACTGGCGGCCATATGCCGGGCGAACAACGTCAAGCTCGAGTACGTAAAACTCCACGGCGCTCTTTACATGAGGGCCGCGGCGGAGCTGGCGGCGGCGAAGTCCATTGCCTGTGCCATCAGGGATACGGACAAAACCGTGATTCTTCTGGGCCAGAGCGGCACCTGCTTCGAGGTGGCGGCCTCCGACGTGGGAATCCCCTTCGCGGGGGAGATTTTCGCGCATCGCGGTTATCGCGAGGACGGTTCTTTGATCCCCAAAGGCGAACGGGGCGACGTCGTCTCCGACCTCCAGGCCGCGACCCAGAGTGTGGTTCGATTGCTCAAGGAGGGTGTGCTCGTGTCCTCCAACGGGACGGCATTGCCTATGAAAGCGTCCTCCATCGGCATCCACGGAGATTACAAGGGAGCCGCAAAATTGGCCTTCGCCGTAAAAGAAGCCCTGGAGGCCAACGGATTTACCATCGCCGGCCTGCGCAAGGTCGTGGAGTCTTCTTCTGAGTCTTCTTCTGCACCTTCTTCTCCAGCCCTCGGCGCTCTTTGATCAAGGCGTCGCCGACGGGATGCCTGTCATCGTCGAACGATCATTTATTGCGGAGAGGATTGAGGTTGAAGATGTTGGAAGCAAAGGAACGCGCGAGAGACCTTCTGAAAAAGTTCAAAGGAGACAGTTACACCTTTGGAATCGGAATTTTGGAACGAGTTGGAGAATCGTCCCTTTTCACTCCCTCTTCGACTACGGCGTCACGGCCACCATGCCCGCCCCGCTGACCATCGGGGGCGCGTTACGCCGTTG
>JAISWV010000139.1 GCA_031270755.1 Synergistaceae bacterium | reverse complement strand
GGGGGCTGGCCCTCCGCCGCGCTTCCCCTGGGCTTCCAGCGATAGAGAACGGGGACTCCACCGCGCCAGAGCATGGAACAGATGTTGCCCTCGTCCAGCCAAAAGGTCACCCCTTCGCCCCCCACCTTCGAGACCAAGGGCAGAGGGGCGGGCCAGACCCTGTTGTCGACCTGAGTCAGGGGGGCCGTCACGTTTTCCAGTTCCCCCGAGGGGACGAACCACGCGACACCGCTGCTGCCCCGGGGCGTCTTGTCCAAAAGGGAGGGGAAAAGCTCCATTCCTCCCGCCGCCGCGTAGGGCAGAACCTGCAGTTTCAACGCCTCTCGAATCCGAAGGACGTTGTTGAACGGGAAAGAAAAAGGCGAAATCGCCACCGATTTCAACGGCGCCACGGACACGGTGTGCCGGACGCGCTTGGGCGCGAAAGACGAGGCGATCCTCGCCGCCTTTCCATCGATCATTCGGAAAAAATCGGTATTGTCAAAAGTCCACATTCAAATCTCCCACTGAACAACGCACATGCCGCATCTCAAATCTCCTCCCACCGGACGACCTTCCCGGCCGTCTTGTCGATAACGACGCTGAAGCTCGTTCCTCCGCCCGTGTCCTCCAGCAGTTCGATCTTGATCATGAAGTACCTGCTGCTGAAGTCCGCGAGGTTCATCAAGGTGGTCACGCTCTTGGCGGGAAAACCTGGAATTTGGCGAAGGTCGGCCGTTCTCCGCAAAGGATCTCTTTCCCTGTAGTCCACGATTTTTTCAGCCAGAGTCTTGTCCAGTCCGGGCAGGATCTCCATGACCTGGACGGGAGCCACGTTCAAGTTGATCTTGCCGCTGCTCCAAAGCGTGCAGTAATCCGCTACTCCGGTTTTCCCCGCGCCGCCGTACAACAGCTCGGGGGTCATCTCCTCCATGATCAAAAGCTCCGAGAGGTCCAAAAGGGGGCGATTGACGTAGGATTCGTGTTCCGCTCCCCCCATTCGAGGCTTGGCGTCCTTGTCCAGAAAATCGAGAACCCGGTAGACCAGGTCGCGGCCCTCCAGTTTCAGCCACATGTCCTCCCAGGGTTTGCGCAGCTCGTTGCGGAGCGTGTTGTTGTCGGGAAGAAAAAGACTCCTTATGGGGATTTTATCGTCCAAAGGAACGACCTGCACCACCCACATCCCCAGGTCCCCCGCGGGAAAGAAAAAGGGCTTGAACCACTCCAGGAGAGGGGAATCGTACTTGACTATGGTGTTGGACTTGATTCCGGCGATAATGGAAGACGTCAGCACCTGAGCCATGCTTCGATTGGCGAGAGACGCCTTCTCCCGCAGCGCGCTCTTGATCTGCAGCCGGGCAAACCAGGCGAAAGAGGTGGCGCAGGAGATGAAGACGACCCCCAGGAGCAGCACCGACACCAGAACGAAACCGCGGCGTCGTTTGGTGTTTTTAGTGTTTTTAGTGTGTTTACTGAGGGAAACCGAAAACATATTCGACACGCTCCGCTTCGTTCGATTCGAAATTCGATTCGGAAGGAAATTCTCCCGGTTTTCTTTCTTTTTTCCTCGAAAGTGCAATTTTTATACCCTGGGGCAGCGCGCCGCTGTAGTCTTCGACCCACTCCGGCGGCTCCAGCACGGACAACTGCAGTTCCGTGACGTAAGGAGCCACCAACTGCCCGTCCTTTTCTTCCAGGCCGTCGTAATCGGCGTCCTCGGGCAAAATGCCCGGCAAAAGCCACCGATAGAGGCCGGGAATGCTGTCGTTCATGATAGACCGGCGCACGATCTTATAGACCACGCTGCCGGCCGCCAGGTTCTGCTTTGCCGCCGCGGCGCCGGCGATGATGAGCGTGTCGTCGTCTCCCCCCCCCAACTGTTTGTGATCCACCACCCGCAGGACCACCGAGGCGAGCCGAAGCCCGGCGGCCGCGTCCTGAGCCATGAAAACGGCGGTGCGGCGCAAGGCGGTCTCGTCGGAATAAGCGGCCTCCGTTTCCACCACCTGGCGCACGGCATAGACCACGGGCGCCAGCGCCAAAGACGCGATCAAACCCGTCAAAGCCACGGCCATGAGAATCTCGATGAGGGTAAACCCGCGCTTCCGGCTCCCCAGTCTCCGCGGAGACCGCCGCAGTAAAGGATGGGCTCTTCCCTCGGCTTTTCTTTCGGCTCCGCGTTCATTCATGTTCATTCCATTTATGTTCATTTATTATAAGGTGTAATTTCCTCGTCGGACGGGGTCTCAACGATCCTCATACCTCCTGAGCTCTGCAGTGGGACCAAAACTACCGCGCTGACCACATTCCCCGCGCTGTCCACCGCGTCGTGCTGAACCCCCAGCCGATAGGTCCCCGGCTTCAAATAGCTCGCCAGGGTCTCCAGAACCTTCACGTTCTGAAAACGCTGAGACCAGTCCAGCAGAACGCGCAGCTCCTCCGAGTGGGGCTCGCGCAGAAAATGCTGCCACAGCAGCTGAAAACCGCGGGACAATATCTCGATATCCTGAGTCTGCTGGCCCAACTGCATATAATGATACCCAAGATTCTTCAAAGCGTCGTTTTGCACCATCATATGAGTCGAGGCTCTTTCCAAAAGGCTGCGCTGCGGAGCGGCATTTTGAGTGCTCAATGCCTCCCGGATCATTCTGTCGCCCACCATGCCGTCGCCCAGGTAGTACAGCCCTCCCAAGCTCGCCGTCAGCAAAACGGCCCCGCAAACGCGGGTCAGTCCTCCCAGGGAAAACACCTTGCGGGGCATCAGAAGGGCGACCATGTCCCTGCTGGAGATCGCGAAGCCGAGGGACAGCCACAGGATGTTTTCGATGCGGTGAAAGGGACGTGTAAAAAGCGCGTTGAACGAGATCAGCGCGATCAAGGAACAGGCCCAGATGACCTCCGGCGCGACGTGCTCCCGGCGCCGCAGCATCACGAGAAGGGAAACGCCCCAAAGGCCCCACATCACCAGGAGAAGGCCCCCTCCCACGATCCCTCCCTCGCAGAACCACTGCAAAAACTCGTTGTGGGCCCAATGGGTGTACTGCCATATCTTGTCGGGATAGGCTTTGAACATCTCGCGCTGGGCCTCCAGGTAGTGCCATTTGTACTGGCCGATGCCGACGCCCCGCCAGGGGTACATCTCGAACATGGTGCGCGACGTTGCCCAGATGCCGTCCCGCCCGCCGAAGGACTCCGCGTTCAGGATCATGTCGGTGATTTTGTAAACGAAGTCCAAGGCGCGTCCGGGGCTGAAGGCAACCGCAAGAACCACCACCAGCAAGAACACGGCGATCACGTGCCACAAACGTCTTGTGTAGTCCCGCCCGAATTGGCGCAGGATGATGGACGCCAACACCACGAAAGCGACGGCAAGGGACAAGAGGGCCGAACGGCTGGTGCTGTTCCACAGCCCCCAAAAGTTGATGCCCATCAGCAGGAGGTTCGCCACCGTCACCACGGGGTGCCGTTTTTTGCCCCCGGGCGTCGTGGCGTAGGCGATGTAGAGGTAGATGGAGCTCATGACGCAGATGGCCATCCACAGCCCGAACATGTTCTGCTGCCCCGTGTTGCCGATGTAGTTGCCGGGAGTGGGAAGGATCAGGTGGGTGAAGCCGCTGAGATTGCGGATTTGAAGCTCCGCGAACAGGACGTTCACCGCGGCGTTGAGGTTGGCGAGCCAGAGCAGCGGGCGCACCGTCCTATTGGGGAAGGAGTTCCAGGAGATGACGTAGAAAGCCCACACGGCCGCGAAACAGAGAAATTCCTGCACGAAGCTGACCTTGGACGAAATGGGAACCCACAGAGACTGCATCATCGTATAGGCCAGAAGCCCCAGCCAGATCACGCCGAACAGGTCGACCTTGAAGTCCAGCTCTTCACGTCCATGGCGGACGAGGCGGGCCCCCGCCACAATCAACGCCACGGCCACGGGCACGCCGGCCACGACCCATTTGATCAGGTGAAGGGTGTCGTACCAATATACGCCCGAGTAAACCAGGTTCGGCAGCGCCAGGGATATGAACCACAGCGGGGCGAGGATGGAAGAAGGCACCAAAGGGCGCGCCGCCGCAGGCGCTTCGGAAGGGACGTCCCTCTCTTTGATTCTTTTATTCGCAGCCCTCGAAGCTGCCATAAAACCACGACCTTTCGGTTTATACTCGATTTTTTGTACCCAATCCCGTCTTGACTATGTACTTCTTTTAAAGCGTTTTTTAAAGCATTCACGTATCTTAACGCGGAGAGGCCATTATTCCAAGGGCTGTCGCGTCGATTTTACCTTTTCCCGTTCCCTTGCCTCGTTCA
>JAISWV010000114.1 GCA_031270755.1 Synergistaceae bacterium | reverse complement strand
TTTTTGAGGACGTGCCTGGTGAAAATTATCCTGCGTTTCAGTCCTCGGGCGTCGGCGTACAGGACATAGTCCTGTTTCATGTTGTCCAGCATGTTGTTTCGTATCAAGCGGATATACGTGGAAATATAGGTCAGCGACACGGTGAGCGCCGGAAGGAGCAGATGCCGCCTGCCTCCGCCGCCGCTGGTGGGCAGAAGACCCAGTTTAAGGCTGAAAACCCATATCAAAAGCAGCCCCACCCAGTACGGCGGCATGGAAGTCGTCATAAAAACGCACCCCCGCATCAATTTGTCGAAGGCGCTGTCCTTGTATATGGCGCTCAAAAAACCCAAGGGGATAGAGAGCCCTATCACGAAAACGAGAGACAGCCCGGCCAAACGCAAGGTGGCCGGCATACAGCGCCCGATTTCGCTCAAAACGGTCCTCGCCGGGTTCGTGTAGCTGACGCCAAAATCGAAACGCAGGCTGTTGCGCAGCCATCGAAGATACCGGACGAAAAAGGGAGCGTCCAAGCCCAGCTCGGCCCTTACCGTTCGTATTGCCTCTTCTGAGATGATAGGAGTTTGACGGACCCGGAGAACCACCTCCGCCGGGTCGGATGGGATAAGGCTGATAAATGCGAAACACAAAAATGTAATACCTATCAAGAGGGGGACTGTAGCCAGGAGCCTCTTGATGACGTAATTTTTCATAAAAGCGCCTCCGGGTTAAAACAAATAAAGCCTTGGAAAGATGTGTGTATACAGCTTATCCAAGGCTTGAGAATTGGGAAATTTAGAAAGTCATTCGATAGAACGGAACCTCGTACTGACTCTGCCCGAAGGTCACGTTTTTCAGATCGGAGCGAAAGACGGACTTGACGCACTCGTAGGTGATGGGGATGTAAACCGCCTCTTCGTGGAGTCGGGTGAGGACGAAAGCGAAAAGCGCCTGGCGTTCTTTTTCGTCGGTGGTGACGAGGGCTTTCTTGATGGATTCGTCGATTTTCTTTTTGTCCGGTATCCCTTGCTGAGCCTCGTAATCCCCGTAGACAGGCAGGCACATGGCCGTCAGAGAGGATTGCGGGTCATAGGGCGTTCCCCAGCAGATATTGAAGACCATCTCGAAATTTCCGGCCTTCATGTTGTCCCGGTAGGACTGTTCCTCCTCGCCTCTGATGCTGACGGCAATTCCCACCTTGGCGTACTCGGACTGGAGGTACTCGGCGATGTTTTTTTCGGTGACGCTGTTGCTGTTATAAAGGAGGGAGAGCGCGAGTTTTTTTCCGTCCTTCTCCCGTGTTTTACCTGATAGTTTCCATCCGGCCTGTTCCAGCAGCTCCGTGGCTTTCGCGGTATCGTACTCGTAGGGTTGGAGGCCGATGTCGCAGTAGGGAATCGTCGCGGCGAAGAGCGTATCCGCCGGCTTCTCCACGCCGTAAAAAATTCCTTCGGAAATCTGCGCCCTGTTGGTGGCGTGCTGCAAGGCCTTGCGCACGGAGATGTCCTTCAGAATGTCCGCCGTGGAGTTCAAGACGATTTGGCGCGTGGATGTGGCATCGGAAAGAGCGACCGAGAACTTTTCGCTGCCCTTGTACTTGTTTATGGCCTCCGCGTCGATCTCGTTTTTACCGAAAATCAGGTCGATTTCGCCTTTTTCCAGGGCGAGTATCCGCGTCTGGTTGTCGGGAATGACCTTTACCGTGATCTTTTTTATCGCGGGCTGTTGACCCCAATACAGCTCGTTCGCCTCGAAAACCGCGTACTCGTCACGGGCAAACTCCGTGAGCTTGTAAGGACCCGTGCCGACGAACGAATCGACGCCATCCTTCGTGGAGCCGTTCTTCATCGACTTCGGGGAGATCATTCCAAATGGCCGGATGACCCCCAGCTCGGTCATCATCGGATAGTACGGCGCGGTCAGTTCGATGCGGACCATGTTCTCGCCGGGTGTCGTCACGGACTTCAGCAGACGCATCATCTCCAGCCACGTGTGACGCTCTTTGTTTTCGATGATCGCGTCGAAGTTCGCTTTTATCGCGGCGGCGTCGCAAACTTCGCCGTCTGAAAATTTGACGCCCTCTCTGATTTTGAAAGTATAAACTCTGCCGTCGTCCGTTATCTCCCAGCTCTCGGCCAGGGCGGGTTCATATCCGTCGGCGGTGAGGTTGACGAGCCGGTCGTAGATGATATTTTGCGCGTACATCTCTCCCGCGTAAAGGTGCGGATTGAGGTCGCGGATATCCCTGTAGTTCACGAATACGAGTTCCTCTCTTGCCGGGTTCGCGGCCTCCGCGTTTCCATCACCGTATCCGCCAAGTACGGAGAACGATGAAACAACTGCTGCCAACAACATCAAGATAAGTTTCTTCACATTCAAACACCATCCTTCAATATTGTTTTTACAATGCCGTTAAATTGTTAGTGGATACAAACAATTTAATGCGTAGAATACCATAAAAAATCTCTACGGAAAATATCGGAAATGTTATAAGCCTGTTATTCTATTTTGTTATAGGAGGTCGATTTCGGGTCCGGACGCCTGTAGGGTCAATTACAGTTTTCGACAAATGCCGTGAGTATGTCGATGAATCCATTCGCTGGATTCGACAGAGCCGCGTTTATATGTTTGATGTATCCTAAATGAAGATTTTTTTCCGTTCCTTCGATTTGCAGCGCTTTGATATCGTTGCGCTGATACGAGGCTCTGAGCAGGAAAATACCCAAACTGCACAAATCCGTGTCCGACAAAAAAGATATCAAGGCATGGTCGCTGTTGGTGGTGACTGTCGGGTGAATGATGTCAATGCCGCTCAATTCCGGCCCTAAAGGCTCCAGATGATTTTCCATGGAAAAATGATCCTTGGAGGGCTGTATGAATTTCAGGCCCGCAAGCTCAGATGCTTTTATCGTTTTCCTTTTATAGAAGGGATGATTCGGGCCGACGTAGACACATGCGGGCTTCTGCGCGATCGAGTGAAATTCCAATTTTTTATGATCCAGCCAGTGATTGAGAGTACCGAGCATATTATGGCCCACATATAAAACGCCAATCTCGCAGCGGTATCGCTCCACGTACCC
>JAISWV010000083.1 GCA_031270755.1 Synergistaceae bacterium | reverse complement strand
CGTGATAATGCCGCGGGCATTTCTGACCGGGCCTTTGAATTTACCGTCTGACTCGCCCCAAACCTTCGAACAATAATGCGCGGCCAAACCCTTGAGCGCGCTGCCCGGTATGAGCGGCGCCCCGTAAATGGGGTTCAGCGTCAGCCCCGCCTCAAGCACGTTGCTTACCCCAAGCCCTATGATCATTCTCCCGGCCAGTCTGAAGGTTCCGGAAGTCCCGCCCAATATTGCGCCGCGCCTTTTGAAAGCGAGTCTGTAAATATCTCCCGTTCCATGCTTGACGGCGGAAGCCGCGGCGTCCAAAAGCTCGCCGCGCGCGATGTCGTCATCTTTTTTGAGGTAACGAGCCAAGATCAGCGCGGCATTTTGTCCAATGCCAAGAGGGGTTCCATCCAAAGCTCCACGGCAGGTATTGGGCATCTTACGAACTCCTCTCCGCCGCGTCGTCAGACGTCTCGTCGAACGCCGAGACATAGCGCTTCAGCCACGAGGCCGCGGAAAGGGCGCGGCGCGAGAGCCGCATGTATTCGATAATTTCGGCGGCCCTGCTCCACTCGGCGAGATTTTCGCCGGTTATTTGCGTTTCCACAGCATGGAGAACAGTGCCTAGATCGCCTACATACCCCTCCTTCTTTTTTTCCAAGGCGAACGCGATGGCCTGCGCGAGCCCGCAGGTATGAATCAGGGCGGGAAAAGATTTCGCGAAGCTGCGGTATTGGTCGTTTTTTCCCCGTTTAAAGCTGTCTTCGCTCACCAGCTTGAAAGCTTCTTGAGCCATTTTTTGATCGTAAGTCGCCATCATTACACCCTCCTAATCCCTGGAAAACAGGCAGCGCACCCGGCCTTTGCCGGTAGTCGCTTTTCCTCCTATTTGCAGATCGAAGGAGCCCGTGGAGGAATCGCAAAACTCTTTCATCACGTCTTCCGGCGTCAGGTTTCCATAAACCTTGTCGCACCAGACCGTGCCGGTCAGAATCGTTTCGACGGGAAGCGATTCTTCATACCATAGCGCGCCCTTTGCCACGGCCTTTTTATTGTCGTCGATTCGTATCCTGGCGCTGACTTCCGTGCCCGTTTCGCACATGAAAGTGAAGATGTCGTCGTGAACTACGGCAAAACGCCGCTTGAAAATACTCCGCCAGCTTTCGTCGTCCGGAAACACGCCTTGGGACAAAAATTCCGCTATACCTGAGATCGCCCCATCATTGTGTTCCGCGTTCAGATCGATATCTTCGAGATAAACCTTCGCCGGATCGCCTTGGGACTGTGGAGAAATGCCATTGCCGCCCGCAACGACGGCCTGATCGGACGTGGGTTCCGGTATATTTTCGAAGTTCTTGAAATCCGCGCGGCGGCGAAACCTTCTCAACGCCAGGGGCGACGTAATCCAGGCGAATGTCCCGTAAAAACTGCGGACGGGCAGGCATACAATAAAGGCGTCGCTGAAAACAAGAGCCCCCGCGCTCGAGTCGCTGTCTCCTCCCTGTCCGAAAGCGGCGTCGATTTTTTCTTTCTTGGGATCCTCCTGCTTCCGGGTATCCACGGCATATTGTCTGAGCACCCCTTTGACGGCGCTGCCCGGAATATAAGGCCAGTTCGTGGCTTTTTCCCTGACAATCGGAAGATCGATGTATCCGACGCCTCGGCCGGCGCCGACGTGCAACGGAGAAATAACGTGCAGCCAATAGTTTTTTTCCATTTCGTTCCCTCCTAATTCTACCAGACGCCCCAAAGAGCCGCGCCGAAACCATCATTAATGTATTGCGAATCGCATACGGAGCGAAGCCATAGCTTTTGCCAAACGGAATCGTCAATCCTGCCGTCAGTGACCTTGAAAAAATATACGCTGCCAGCCGGAACCATTCTGTGCAGAGGCTTGATGCCGCGCGCGTTTTTTTCGTAACTCCATCCAGAGATCGGAGTCCAGCGTTCCATCACGGCGGAGACAAGCTGAACCCCTATATCTGTGCGGGGGATTTTTCCTTCCATGTTGTTCGGATTGATCCAGTCGGGCAGCCATCCTTTGGAGAAGAACGCGGGCGTCGCCAAAACCATGCGCAGAAATGAAACATCCTTAGGCATCGGCGGGGAAGCCCATCCATGAACGTTCGACGTCTCCCGGCTCCATTCGGCGAGACGGCGCTCGCCGCCCAGGGGGTGCGGAGAAGACAGGTTCTCAAAATAATCGCCGCACTCGGCATCGGAAGGGGGCGTTGCCTCGATGGCAATGGATAATTGTAAAATCCTGCCGTATTTTTCTCTCTCACCCTCTTTCACCCTCACCCTGAAATCAAGCCCGGTGGTGGAGAACAAAAGAGAATCCAGCGACGTGCCGGTCATTGGATCGATGCCGACGTGTACGCGTTCGTCTTTAATGGGACCGGAAAGCCCTTCCAGCCCGGAGAGGGAGAAATTATCGGGACTCCCGGCCCCAAGCCAGCGGTTCATGGCCTCCGCCGACCAGAATCTGGGCGCCGGTTCGGGTTTAAAGTCATCTTTCGGTGGGTTTTGAATAAACGCCGGAACGAGCCCCGCCGGCATGTTCGAACCTCCCTTGATCTTATTTTGACCGTCTTTGGGAGGACGAATTGTGTATCCTTTCGTTTTGCCGGCGACGAAATCGAGCGGGCGGTGGAAGTACAATTCTTTTTTGTTGTCACCGCTGTCCAACGCCAGAAAGGGGCCTCTAAACAGTACCGATTTCAGTTTTGCGATCTGATCCGGCGAAAAATCGCCGCCTTGCTTCTTGCCCAAAAGACTTCGCAGCGAACCGCAGACGACCGAAGGCGTCAACCAGTCCAGCGAGCGCAGCTTTCTTTCCAGCCCACGGCCAAAAGGCCTGGAATCACGGCTGATCAACGGGTCAATCGGTCTGATCCTCAAGCTGTACGATGTCATTGGAATTTTCCTCCCGCCCTGGCGCGCGCCCCGCCAATCCACTGCGCGGCCAGCAATTCGTCGGCCAGGCGCTCTATCGATCTATATGAGCCTGTAATCACAGTGTCAATATACCGCTCGACATCGGACAGCACCGCTTTTTTCAGCTTAGGGGCTCTGCGCCTGAAGATGCGTTTTACATCGAACTTCATGGCGTTGTCGAGAGTTTTGCCTTTTTTCCAGTCGTCATAAAATTTCGCGGCGCCCCGCAGTTCGTAAGGAAATTTAGACGGAATTTCGTCTTTTGCGAAGCGATCCGCCCAAAAGGACATGCGGCAGTCGAGGGACATTTCGGCCAGCGCCTCTGTCGGCGAGTAGGAACGCGCCGTTTTCCACCGTTCGCGGACGTATATTTCGCTGCTGCCGCGCGCGTGTACCGTGACGGCCAAGCCGCTGCGCTCGTCGTCGGCACTGTCATCGGAAGGTTTTTTTGCCCTCTTTTCGGCTTCCCGTCCGAAATGAAGCAGATCTTCGAGGTCTTCCAGCGCGTGTCCGATCGCGATGCCGACAGACAATGAAGGTATATCCGTCAAGTCCCGGCCTTTTTCCCAGAGCGCGCCAAACGCGTCGTGGAGTTTCCTCGCGCAGCCGAGCGCCGTATCCAGAGGCACGAATGCCAGCACGTCGTCTCCGCCCGTATAAATGCAGCTTCCGTAAGATGCCTTTACGATCTCGCGCGCTTCTCCGGCGAATTTGGAAAGTGTTTGAGAAAATTCTCTGTGTTTTTGCGGGGTGTCCAGTTTCGAGATCGCCCGGCCCATTTTATCGCCGTCCGCTGACAACACTGCCGCGTATGGTTCCAGAGGGCTGGGCGATAATTTGCGCGTGATTTTTTTCATTTCTTCCAC
>JAISWV010000026.1 GCA_031270755.1 Synergistaceae bacterium | reverse complement strand
CTGCACGACGCCGGGCTTGTCGCTCTTGAGATAACCCAGCATCACGTTGGCCCCCCGGACAAAAAGGCGTCCTCCGTCGCCGATACCGGGGACGGGTTCCAACCGGTACGCCATTCCGGGCATCATGCGCCCCACCGTTCCCGTGCGGAACTGCAGGGCCGTGTTGGCCGAAATGATGGAGGTCTCGGTGGTTCCGTATCCCTCGATGACGCGGATACCGAACTTCTCCCCCCAGAGCTGGCGGGTGCGGTCCCGCAGTTTCTCCGCTCCGGCGAAGGCGTAGCGGACCCGGTAGAAATCGTAGGGATGCGCGCTTCGGGCGTAGCCGTAGAGAAAGGTGTCCGTGCCGAACACCACCGTGGCGTCGATGTCGTAGGCGATCAGCGGGATCAGGCGATAGTGCAGCGGAGTGGGGTAATAAAATGCCTCGATCCCCGTCAAAAGCGGCATGAGGGTGCCGACCACGCAGCCGAAAACGTGGAACATGGGCATGGCGTTCATAACCACGTCGCTGGGGTTGAAGTCGATGGAGGAAATCAGTTGGTTGCGGTTGGCGACGATGTTGGCGTGGCTGAGGACGACGCCCTTGGGCGCTCCCTCGGAACCGGAGGTGAAAAGCACCAGGGCGGGAGAATTCGGGTCGCCCTTCACTTGAGAAGGACGTATGAAACGCGCCTCGAGCCATGCGCCGATCTTCGTGAAGACGTCCACGGAGGCGGAAAGATCCTCCAGCCAAAGGATAACGAAACCGCTGCCCTCTTGATCGCCGGCTTGCAGCGCCTCGATCAGGGGGCCGAATTTTCCGGCCTCCACGAAGCGTTTCGAAGTCACGATGGTTTTGACGCAGGCCGCCCTGCAGCAGGCTCGGATATTCTTCGCCCCCGCCGTGTAGTTCAGCATGGCGGGAACGCGCCCCCAGCGGGAGAGTCCCAAGGTGAGCGCCACCGTGGCAATGCTGCCCGGCAAAAGAACGCCGATCCGCTCGCCCTTCTGCGTCTTGGGCACGCAAAGCTTTCCCAAAACCAGCGAGGCCGCGATCAGCTGCCCGTAGTCGGCGGTTTTCCGAGACGCGTCGACGGCGACCCGTTTGTTCCCGTACAGCTGCCGAGCCTCCAAAAGGGCTTGAAAGAGGGTCTTTCTGTGGTCCATTGTCTGATAGGCGGACTCGCGCATCAGATCGCTCAAGAAGATCCGAACCAGCTCGCGCCGTTTGCGTCCGCGGATGTCCTTGGGGACTTCGACGGCCCGCGGCGGCAGGAAGGTCAGAGTGATCTTCGGGAACCAGCGCAGGGGAAACTTCCCGGCCAAGTAAGAGGCTTTGGAAAACTGCGCCCCCTCGATGCGGAGGGGCAGAAGGACCGCCCCCGTCTTGTCCGCCAGCATGGCCGCGCCGTCGTAGATCTTCATCAGACCGCCCGTGGTGCTGATGCGCCCCTCGGGGAAGACAACGCAGCGCCCGCCGTTCTTCAGCTCCGCGATCAAGCTCTTCATGGCGAAGGGGTTCGTCGGGTCCACGGGCCAGGTGCGTATCAGAGCCAAAAACGGTCGGACCCAGCGCCACAGCCTGGCGACAAAAAGGTTGACGACAAAAAAAGGCGGCTCAAGGGGAGTTTTTCCAGTTCCAGTCCCAGTCCCGGCGTTTCCGTCGTCCAGGTCGCTGAGGAAGAGCGCCGCCAACACGGGGTCCAGCAGAGAAACGTGATTGGGCAGAATCAGAACGCGCTCGCCCGCCGCCCGGTAGTGCTCGACACCCCGGACCTCCACCCGAAAAAGCAGTCTCAGAAGCCCCCTGCCGAACTTGAAAAGCCCTGACTTGAATTTGCCGGCCCTGCGCGCTTTCACGGTTTGCGTCGTTTCGAAGCGTCCCATCGTCCTAAAGCGCTCCTCTTTGTCTCAATTGGTCGCGAACGGCCGCGCGGATGAAAACAGCCGCCGCGATGGTCAAGATTGCCGTGACCAAAAAAATCTGGGGGATGGAAAAGCCCGAGGCCAGCAAAAGGCTGGTGCCCACGGCAGAGAGCACCATGAAGAGCGAGTCCGTGATGTTCGTGCAGGCAATGACCCCCGCCATGCGAGCCTCGTCGGTGCGGCTCTGAATGATGGCGTAAAGAGGCACGATGTAAAGCCCGCCGGCAAACGAGATGCCGAAAAGACACGCCAGCACCGCCGCGTTCCGCCAAGAGGCGAGGAAGGCCAAAACCCCCATCTCGGGGGTCCCCGGGACCAGCGGGGGACGCCGGCTCGCCAGGTACAGGAGAACGCTGGCGGCGGACATGGCGACGGCGGCCCAAGGGACGTGACGCCCGGAGACCTCGCCCTTCAAAAGACCATTGCAGGCCATGGACCCCAGCCCGATGCCCACGGAGAAAATGGCTAAAAACAAGGTTGCGACTTGTTCGTCCGCGCCGATGACCAGCTTTGCGTAGGTGGGGAACTGGGAAAGGAACGTGGCGCCCACCAGCCAGAACCAAGAAATGCCCAAAATGGAAAGAAAAATGTCTTTGTAGGGGATTACGTCGGTTACGATTTTGAGGGTGTCCTTCATGATGTTGGCCGAAAGTTTCAGGCCAGGGACCACGGGACGGGTCTCGGGGATGTAGCGGCTGGCCCACCAGCCCGCCGCGGCGATGCCGACGACCAGAAAGCTGACCAGGTAGACGCCGCCTCCCCGCAGGATGAAGAGCCCGCCGAAGATGGTGCCCGTCAGGATGGAGAGGAACGTCCCCATTTGAATCAGTCCGTTGCCGGCGATCAGCTCGTCTTCGTTCAGGTGCTGGGGAAGGATGCTGTACTTGAGGGGGCCGAAAAAGGTGGACTGCGCCCCCATCAAAAACAAGACGATCATCAGCAGATGCACGTCCTCCAGGTAAAAGCCCAGGGCGGCCCCGGCCATCACGACGATCTCCGCGATTTTGACCAGCTGCACCAAGAACGACCGTTCGTACTTGTCGGCCAGCTGCCCTGCCGTGGCGGAGAAGAGGAAGAAGGGCAGAATGAAGACTCCCCCCGCCACGTTGACCAAGATGCGGGAATCGTACCCGGCCCTCTCGGCCAACCGGTAAGTGATCATCATCACCATGGCGCTTTTGAAAAAATTGTCGTTGAAGGCGCCCAAAAATTGCGTCAGAAAAAGCGGTAAAAAGCGGCGGGAGCGGAAAAGCGCAAATTGATTTCGGTTTTGCATGGGGTTCATCTCCTGACCGTGATGTGATGTGCGATGTTGGTCCGGCTGAAGGGAAACAGGCCGGCGATCGCCTGGATATTCAACTCCTCTTCGCGTTCGAATAGAAGCAAAATGCGCCGGCGCGCGGCGTCGCCCAGGGTATACAACATCTCTGCCGTATTCAGCCAATGACTCGGTAGATCGATCATATATTGTGTTTTCATAACTATTATTATAGATATGTAGTTGTTTTTATCAAGAAATTTAAGCTCAGGGGACCAGCGAAGGCGTAATAAAACATTTGCAGATCATCGGGCAGCCCTGTATCCTCCTCACCGCCTGAAGCCCGTTCTGGTGTTTGCCGGAAAAGCTGACGGACGAGAAAAACGCCCCGTTGGTGTGAAAATCTTCGTTGTTCCTGGGAGGAAACGCGTTCATCAACTCCAAAGCCGGGACGTAGTTGCCGGACGTGGACGCCGGGTCGACAAAGGCGAAGGTCTTGCCGCGCAGGTCTTTGAGTCCTTTGATGGGGCTGCCGCTCTTGACGATTATTTTGGACGTGTAACCCGCGAGATTTTTGTCGCCGTTGGGGACGGCAATGGCGAAAGCCTCGGCGCCGGAACGCTGGGCGGCCTGCACATAGGAAGGATACCGGACCGAACACGGCCACGTCGGCGTGCTTGGTCCGCATGGCTTCCACGACCGCGGAAATGATTTTTGATGAATTTACATTGCCATTTACTATGCCACTTGCTGTGTCGTATTCCTGTCTTTTCAATCGACCTTTTCTTGCCGATCTCCTATAATTGCGTTGCCTGAGCTTTTGGCTGGACGATGAGCGCTGCACGATTACAGCGGGTTGCATAGAGGGGGATATCGATGAAAATTCTCTGCCTTGGGGACAGCCTGACCTACGGGTTCGGCATTTCCCGTCAGGATACGTGGGTTTCTCTGACCGCCGAGAGGACCAAACTGGAGCTCGTCAATCGGGGGATCAATGGGGACACGACAGGAGGAATGCTTGCGCGTTTCGGAGACGAGGCGGCGGCGTATTCTCCCAATAAGGTGTTGTTGATGGGCGGCAGCAACGATATTTTTGTCAGCAACTCGGCGGACTCGGCCAAAGCCAACATGTCGGCCTTGGCGCACCAAGCCGTCGCCTTAGGCGTCGCGCCGCTCATCGGAACGCCTCCTCCGCTCGACGTGGAGACCCTGCGGCGCGACTGGGCGGTTCTGATGGACGTGGAACGCTTGCAGGAAATAGGGGACGAGTACGCGGCGTGGCTGCGGCGGTTCGTCGATGTTTTCGGCATTCCCCTGGTCGACTTCCGCGCAGCTTTCGAGGCGGTCCCCGAAGGGGAGCAAAAACAGGCCCTTTACATCGACGGCCTGCACCCCACCCCGGCGGGACATCGCCTCATGGCCGACGTATTGTGCCACAGGCTCTTGGAACGGACACCAGAGTCATTGCGTTTCGGTGCGTAAATTTTTTCGCAAGGGGGCTGCTGCAGTGGAGGAGTGGGGAAACGAACGTGTTTACGAGGCTTATTCTAAAATTTATCAAATCGCCCCGCGGAAATATCAGTTCTCCATCCCGGAAGAAATCGGAAGCGGCTGCTTTCGGCAGATTGGCACCCGAGGGAATGTCATCGTCTCGGAGTTCAAAATGTCATACAAGCGCGATGTGCACGTAGAGGGAACCAGCGAAGGCTCCAATGTCGACATTTGCTTTTGCCTGGGAGAAGGGCTCGCCTGGGAGTCGCAGACGCAGCCCAACCCTCTGGAAATCGGGCAGGGCGAAACCTTCATATCCCGCAATGGACGCGGGCTGGAACGAACCTGTTATTCCAAGAACCGCGAATTCAACTTTGCAGGCGTCAGGATTCCGGATTCCCGTTTCCGGGAAATTCTCGGGGATTACACCAGCGAGGCGGAAGAAATCGCGATCGCGGCCTCCGCTGACCGTTTCGCGAAATATAAAATGACCCCGTCCGCGCGGATTGTCCTTCAGCATTTGCTGGCCTGCCCCTATAGAAACGCGATGTCCGAGATGTATATCGAAGGGAAGTTAGCGGGAATTATCGCCGGAGGCCTGGAGGGCGGTTCGTTGATCGACTGCACGGCGAAAGGCGGTTCGGTTACGGCGACGGGAAATGAAAGCTGGGCTTTGGGCGGGGTGAGCGGAGCCCCATTTGCCGCGCTGGAGATAACGAACTGCAAGGCCGAAAACGTGACGATCACCGCTTTGGGCGGCAGTATGGAGAGTTCCAGCAACCCGACAACGCCCTCCGTCTTCGCCATCGAAAATTGCTCCGCCGACGGAGTCATCACCGGCGGCGCCGAGTCGGTGGGGAGCATCACGGGGTACGCCTACGCCGATTCCACAGTGGAAAATTGCAGGAGCGGCATAACGTGGAATGGAAGTCCTCTCGACAAGCAGGTAGGGTCGCGGTGACCGCGGGAGCCGGGTTCAGCTAATTGTTCATCATCCATGCCGCCAATTCGTATCTGGACTTGGTTCCCGTTTTTTCGAGCGCGTGAGCGACGGTGTTTTTCACCGTGCCGCGCGTTATAAAAAGCCTTGCCGCTATTTCCGGGTTCGTCAAGCCCCTGGCGGCCAGCGCAGCGACTTCCCGCTCTCTTTGTGAAAGAGCCTGTTTCGAAGATTTGTTTACCGACGCTTTGATTGACTGAACGCCTTTCGAGAATCGTTCCGCCAGGGCGCGGACCGCGCGGATGTCTTCGCCGGGGGACGGTGTTTCGATACGCGAAAAGATCGGCTCCAGATATCACCAGTGTTCGGCGAAAGGCAGATAAATTTTGTCCGGCTTCGTCAGTTCTAAGGCTTTTCCCAATCGGCGCTCCGCTTCTTCGGCGTTCCCGGCGCTGTGGGAAACAATCGCGCCGTATATCAGGCAATAGACCTGCGGCAGAATCAAGCGTGCGCTTTTGGCGCGTTCCAGCGCAGGCGTCAGCATTCCTTCCAGCTCGTTGCGGCGCCCTTCCAGCAGCAGAAGTTTTCCGTGGAGCATTTCCCCGTAAGGCACGGCTTGGGCGAACATCGTGCGTCTTATGGATTCCGGGGAACGGAGCCAGTCGGCGGCGTTTGCCGTCTCTTCAAGAACGAAGGAGAGAAACGCCCTCGCCATGTCCGACATACGGCGCAGTATGCGATACGGCGCCTGATGTTTTTCTATCTCGCCGCGCGCGGCGCTCCATCCGGGCGC
>JAISWV010000285.1 GCA_031270755.1 Synergistaceae bacterium | reverse complement strand
GCGGAGCCGCGTCCCGGCCCTATGGGGATATTGCGGCTCTTCGCGGCTTGAATGATGCCGGCCACGATCAGAAAATATCCCGCGAAACCCATGCTGTTGATGACGCCGAGCTCGTACTCCAGGCGCTTTTGGTACTCTTCGGGAGGCTCCGTCTTCGGATCCAATTTCAACCGAAGGGCAAGCCCCTTCCGGGCGTCGTCCTCCAAAGTTTTTTCGAGGGTCGTCCCCGTGAGCTCCATGCTGGGCAGCTGGTACGAGCCCGATCCCAGATCGAGGGACACGTTGCACCGAGCCGCGATTTCGGCGGTGCTGTCCAGAGCCTCCGGCATCTCCGGGCCAAAAAGCTCGTTCATCTCCTCCGGGCTTCTCAGGTAAAAATCGTTGGTGGAAAACCCGAAAGCGTCATCCCCTTCGTCGGCGTGAGTATTGACCTTGAGGAGGGTTTTATGCCACTCGTAGTCGTCTTTTTCCAGGTAGTGGGCGTCGTTCGTGGCAACCAGCGGGATGCCCGTTTCTTTCGACATTCGAATCAACGCCTTGTTGACCTTTGCTTGCTCGGAGAGCCCGTTGATCATGACCTCCAGGAAAAAATTGTCTTTGCCCATGATGTCCCGGTAGAGCAGCGCCCGGTCTGCGGCTTCTTTTTCTTTGTCCGCCAGTATCAATTGAGGAATCTCCCCGGCCAGGCAAGCTGAAGAGACGATCAATCCCTTGTTGTACCGCGCCAAGAGATCGTGATCGATCCGGGGCTTGTAATAAAACCCGTCGGTGTTGGCGATGGAAACCAGCTTCACCAGATTGTGGTAGCCTTCGTCGTTCTCCGCCAGCAAAAGGAGGTGGTTGTTTTTCCCTTTTCTTTCGCGCGACTGGTGCCCGTCGGGGTCCACATAAATCTCGCACCCGAGAATGGGATTGACGTTTTTTGCCCGACATTGTTCATAAAACTCGATGATGCCGTACATTGCGCCGTGATCCGTCATGGCAACGGCGGGAATCTCCCACGACGCCACTTTCCGAGCCAGTTCCGCGGTGCGGATGGCTCCGTCCAACAAACTGTATTCCGTATGTACATGCAGGTGCACAAAAGGCCGCGCCATTTTCATCCACTCGTTTCCGTAATTTAAATATTTCAATATTATTCTTCAATATTATTCTTCTATGGAAATGTCCGCTGAAATTTCCGCGATAGCGTCTCCTTCGTCCTCATTTTCATCTTCGCCGCGGCGTACCAAAATAACGTCTCCTCGCAGCCAACGCGTGACCTCCCGGACCAATCCAACGAAAGGAACTCCCTTAGCCGGCGCTTCTTCAGCTCCTCGCGCCGATTCCATCGAAAAAAGGTCGAAAAAATCCGAATCCGCAGGTCCCGCAGAGGTTTTTTCCGAGGTTTTCGAGGGGTTGAACGGGCCTTCCTGGCTTTCGCAGGACGTCCACAAGGCTTTATGACGCAAGATAACCTTGAATTCCGGACAGTGTAGCGCCAAAAAAATTTTCAAAGCCGTGCGATGCCGCTCGAGTTTCAGAACTTCGTAACAATAGCGGTCCGTTATATCCAGGATCAAGCGTTTTTTGTCCTCTTTTTCTTCCTTAAAAGGCTGGGCGTCTATCAGACCGCAATACAACAGCAGATCTTTTTCGCGTAACGCATCCAGCACGCCATTCCACTCGGATTCCGCGCAAGGCTTCCATCCCGTGGAGTCCAACGGTTCAAGAGTCCCTTCTTCCGCGGGCTTTTCGCGCTTTTTCGCTTTCGCCTGAGATGCCGCGGGCCGCGCTTCTTTTGCGGGGATTCCCTTTTCCTGGGGCAGGGACGCGGGGCTTTCCTCTCGTTTCGGCTCTATCGCCTTCGGATCCATCGCCTTCAGGTCCTTCGCTTTCGTGCCTTCTTTCGAAGGCCGTGAAGGTCGTGAAAAAGCCGAGGCGGAAAGTGCCCCAGGCGGCGTCGATCCTGCCGTCGATTCTTCTTTTTCTTCTTCTTTCACGTGAGTCATCTTCGCCATCAAGAGTCCGCTCAAGACGTCGGTTCTCATGCCCATGCGCACTTGGGGCAAAAGCTCGGAGAGAAAACCCATGATGGACTCCAGCTTGCGGGAGTCCCAAAAGGGGGCCTCCGTTTTCAGGTATTCTTTTTCCTGTTCGGAAATACCGAGCACGTCCGGGACGTCTTTCCATTTCACGCCCAGCCAGAGATTGCGGACAAGGGAGAAGAGCTCCTCGACGAAGCGTTGGGGTGAAGCTCCCATCGCAAGTATCCGATCCAACTCGACGAAGGTCTCCATTTCTCCTTTGCGCCAGCCGGCCACCCAGCGTTCCAGGGATGAACGGCTTCCCTGCCCCAAAGTCATTTCGACGTCGGCCAGGGTGACCTCTTCCTTGCCCAGCCCCGCCACCTGCTCCAACATGGAAAGGGCATCGCGCAGGGCGCCGTCCGCCTGGCGCGCTATTTCCCATAGGGCCTCGGGAGCGCAGGACAGCCCTTCGAGGGAAGCGATGTGGAGGAGGCGGTCGTAGATTTCTTGGACCCCGATCCGGTGAAAAGGAATGTGCTGACAGCGTGAACGAATGGTCACGGGAACCTTGTGGGCCTCCGTCGTCGCCAGGATGAACACCACACATGCCGGGGGTTCTTCCAGGGTTTTCAGAAGCGCGTTGAAGGCCGAGATGGAGAGCATATGGACCTCGTCGATGATGTAGATCTTATAACGTGAGGAAAAAGGAGCCAGAGTGACATGGCTCTTGAGCTCGCGCACCTCGTCCACGCCGTTGTTGGACGCGCCGTCGATCTCGATGACGTCGAGGCTCTCTCCTCCCGCGATGGCAAGGCAATTTTTACACTCGCAGCACGGTTCATAGCCGTCTATCAGAGAAACACAATTGAGCGCTTTCGCTAGAAGGCGCGCGACGGTCGTTTTGCCGCAGCCCCGCGGGCCGGAAAAAAGGTACGCGTGCCCTACGAGAGAACG
>JAISWV010000323.1 GCA_031270755.1 Synergistaceae bacterium | reverse complement strand
GTCGGCCGACCCGATTCTGCGCCGCCAAGCCTCCAGAGCTCCGGGAAAGAACTTCTTGGCTGCCGAAAACGACAGGACTTTTTTGACGCATTTATAAAGACCCAAGCGAAAACTTTGCCGGACCGATCTGTTGGGCTTGACGCCCGCGCTGTCCACCAGGACGATTTTGTCGATTCGAAAAGGAAGGGTTTTTCCGGCGGCCAGCTTGATCACGATCCGTCCCCCGTTGGAGTGCCCGATCAAGGTCACCTGGCGGATTTCGAGTTTTTTCAGGAAGGCAGCCACGAAGTCCGCGTAGTCATCGACTCCCCACGCGACCGGCGGTTCTTGGCTGCCGCCGAAACCCGGAAGGTCCAGCGCGCACACCCTGCGGTCCGTCACGCGGTCCAGGCAAGAGCGGAACACCGAAAAATCGCACCCCCAGCCATGCAAAAACAAAACCGCGGGTTTTTCCGGCTCCCGCTTCTGAAGGCCCCTCCCTTCAGCGTGCCGCTCTTCGGGCCTCCTGTCGTAATAGCCGACGTCGATTCCCTCCAGGTGCATTTTTTTCTCCATAATATTTCTCACCTTTGCGCGATTTTTCAGCAGTTTATTGTAACACAACAAGTTTCGAGGCCGAGGGAGGCACAGAAGCCTACAGAAGCCACAAAGCTCACAAAGCTCACAAAGCTCACAAAGAATTCAGCAGAAATTTCTTTTTTGTAGTAGACTAAAAATTGGTACGCGGGAGAGATTCGTTAAATTCGTTAAATTTTTTATAACGTTCAGTACCGGAGGAGCGATGCCGCGAATGTCTTTAAATAGGAAAATACTTTTTTTGATAATTCTCATCGTCGTGATCGTATCCGGTATGAGCGCGATTTCGTTTTATAACTCTTATACCCGGCTGAACGACGTGATCAACTCCACGGGATCGAGCTTCATCAAGCGGTCGGCCGTGATGATCGATTTGTTTTTCGATCAGTTTCGCGCGATGGCGCGGGACGTGGGAAATTTCTACGTCATGCTGGGCGAGAACGGCGCCTTGACGAAAGGGGACATGGGAGAGACCGACGAGCGGGAGTTCGCGAAATACCTGGTCCGCTTCTTGAAAGAAAACGAACCCTACGGCATCGCCAACATCTTCCTGGTGAGCGCGAAGACGGGGAGCGTCCTGGACGGAACCGGCTGGCGCGACGCGGACAGGACGGACTACCGAGAACACGAGTGGTATCGGGAGGGTATGGCCTCCGACCGGGTCGTGCTCGGCAACCCGTACAAAGACCCCATTACCGGCTTGGGCGTTTTCAACACCATGTACAAAGTGGAAGACAAAAACGGAAACCCCCTGGGGCTGCTGGGTATCGTCGTCAAGGTGGACGACGTCCGGGACCTGGTCCACTCCCAGCGCCTGAGCGATGTGGAGGAAGGATATCCGATTTTCCTGGACGGAGAGGGTTACCTTTGGAACGACGTCCCCTGGATGCCCGAGGCGTCGAAAAATGCGCCCGTCTGGGGAAGCGACAAGATCACGATGCCGTCCGGCGTCATTCCCGGGGACCTGGCCGCGCTGGGAAAGAAAATGGTGCTGCGCCAAGAGGGCTGGGGAGACTTCCAGGCGGACGGGCGTCAATGGAGGGTTTTTTACGCCCCATCGAAAAACGCCCACCTCATCGTCGGGTATCTATTCCCTAAAGAACTGCTGGGCAACCGGCTGATGCACCTCGTCCTGTTTTCCATCGCCTCGGCCGGGGGGACCATCGGGCTCATCCTCTTCGTCCTGGTTCCAGTCAGCGGCAACCTGAGGCACACGGTGCAGAAGATCGAGCACACCGCCCGCGCCATCAAGGCGACCTTCGCGCCTCCGGAAGAGAACTCCGCCCCAGACACCACCGAGGAGTTTTTCCGGCAGGAACGGATCGACCGGATGGCCATGTCTTTGCAGTCGATCATGGACGAGTTCCAAGAACAAATACGACACACGAACTTCAAGGAATTCCGGGAGATCCTGGGGGGCATCCACTCCACCTTGGCGGTGGTGGCGGAGCAGCAGGCGGACCTCACCGCCCACGCCGAGGAAATCATGGCCATCAACAGCAATATGAAGCATATCAACGCGCAGCTGGCCCGGCGGGAGCTTGTCTGGTCCAGCCTGCTGGAGATCACCCAGTCCATCACCTCCACCCTGAATTTTCACGTGGCGCTGGAGCGCGTGGTGGACGCGGTCAAAAACGTCACCCAGGCTTATGGCATTGGTATCTTGATCGTGGAGGAGGACGAACTCGTCCCTTTGATCTTCTCCGGCTACCAGAACGCGAAAAACGACCTGGAAAAATACCGCACTTCCTTGGATTCCGTGTCTTTGGCCACGCGCGCCGTCAGGACACACGCCGTCCAGTGGGTGGAGGACGTGCACTCCGACGAAGAATACCGAGAGATCGACAAAAACGTGCGCTCTCAAGTGGAGTTTCCCCTTTATCAGGGAGAGCAGATACTGGGCGTCATGATGGTCTCCTTCGACAAGCGCTATCGCCAAAGCGAGGAATTTTTGACCACCATGGCCCCGGTGGGGGCGTCGTTGTCCGGCTACCTGAACACGTGGAAGGCTCACAAGGAAATCCGGTCTTCCTACGAGTACCTGATGCAGAAGTTCCAGGAGATCGCCGACATCTACCACCACGAGACGGCCTCGCACCTGGTCCGCGTGGGGCGCTATTCGGCCATGGCCGCGGCGTGGCTCGGCTGTACGCTCCAAGAACAACAGGATATCCAGATTTTCTCACGGGCCCACGACCTGGGGAAGATCCGTGTGCCCGTCGAGATCGTCATCAAGCCCAGCGGCCTGACTTTAGAGGAGTTCGAGGTCATGAAACAGCACACGATATGGGGGGCCGATCTCATAGGCAGTGCCGAGTGGCTGAAAATGGCCCGCAATATCTGCCTGAACCACCACGAAAGATGGGACGGTACCGGCTACCCCCACGGCTTGAAAGGCAAAGCCATTTCTCGGGAGGGGCGTATCGTGTCCTTGGTGGACGTGTACGATGCGCTGCGCTCCCCCAGGTCTTACAAAAAAGGGTACGACCACGAACAAACCGTGGACATCATCGTGAATGGCGACGGCCGAACCCTGCCCCAACACTTCGACCCCGACCTTCTGGAGTTTTTCAAACGCAACCACGGAGAGATGAGCAGGATTTTCAATGAAACCGAAGAAGATTGAGACCAAAGAAGCATGAAACCGAAGAAGATTGACCTCCGGCTTTCCCCGGGGCTTCGCACAGGGGTTGCGGACGCCGCGATGGTCGTTTGCGCGTTTCTCTGGGGGTTGGGGTTCGTGGCCATGAAGGACGCGCTCTCCGTTTATTCCACCTATTGGCTGCTTTTTTTTCGTTTCGGCGGCGGGGCTGTAATGATAGGAATCTGCTTTTTCGGGCTCCATACCCGGCTCACGCGTAAAGACCTCTTCGGCGGCATCGTCATGGGGATCTTTTTATTCCTGGGCATGGGCATTCAGACTTGGGGATTGAACTACACCACGGCGGGGAAACAGGCGTTTCTCACCGGCACCTACGTGGTCATGGTGCCCTTTCTCGTCTGGGTGTCGGACCGTGTTTTCCCCGGCTGGATCTCCGTGGCGGGGTCTGTCGTCTGTTTCGCGGGAATGGGTTTTTTGACCTCGGACGTGGCGGAACCCCTCAACCGCGGGGACGTCTTGACCGTCGTCTCCGCCGTGTTCTTTGCCGCTCAGATCATCGCAACCTCCCGTTACGCGTCTTCCGGCGACCCCCTGGCTCTCACCTTCGTTCAGTTCTGCGTCACCGCCGTTCTATCCCTCTGCGGGGCGTTTCTTTTCGACGGGCCCCTGGTGTTCCGGGGAAGGGAAGGGCTCTCGGCGATTGTTTTCGCCACGTTTTTCTGCACGTTCCTCTGTTTTCTCGTTCAGAACGTGGCGCAGAAGTACGCTCCGCCCGTGCACGCTTCGATTCTTTTAGGGCTGGAGTCGTTTTTCGGGCTTTTGGGCGGAGTCTTCCTCCTCGGCG
>JAISWV010000257.1 GCA_031270755.1 Synergistaceae bacterium | reverse complement strand
CGATAAATAAGCTCCTTGATTTCTTTGACAAAAGAGCCGTAATGCGCCAGTCTGTTTTCCATTATTTCAGCGTCCCCCTATCTCCGCGATAATCGCGGAGATTCCCCGGCGCAGGATGTCCTCACGCTCGACGATCCGCTCGATTTCGGCGCGAGAACCCCCGCCGGGGAAAAACGCGGGTCGTTGATAAGCAGCGGGTTCGAATCGCCGCCCCACTTGATCGAATACGGCGGATTGGAGACGATGGCCTCGAACGGCTCGTCGTCCCAATGCAACGGGTCGGTCAGCGTGTCTCCGTGAGCGATGTCGAATTTGTCATAGTCGATGTCGTGCAGGAACATGTTGATACGGCAAAGGTTGTAGGTGGTGATGTTGATTTCCTGCCCGAAGAACCCCAACCGGACATTCTCCTTACCCAATATCTTGGCGAATTTCAAAAGCAGCGAGCCGGAACCGCAGGCGGGGTCGTACACTTTGTTGACCTCGGTCTTGCCCACGAGCGCGATACGGGTGAGCAGCTCCGAAACCTCCTGCGGCGTGTAGTATTCCCCGCCGCTCTTTCCTGCGTTGGAGGCGTACATGCCCATCAAAAATTCGTAGGCGTCGCCGAAAACGTCGATGGTGTTGTCTTTGTAATCGCCGCAAGCCTGTCCGGTTTTGGAGGACGACAAATCCATATCCCCTACGCCGTTCAGGAGCTTGACGAGTTTTTCGTTGCGTTTCGCCACCGTGCCGCCCAATTTATTGCTGTTGACGTCGATATCGTCGAACAGGCCCTTGAAGTTTTCCTCGCTGCCCGTGCCCTGCGCCGACGCCTCGATATTGTGAAACACTTTTTCCAGCGTTTCGTTCAGGTTTTCGTCGTTTGCCGCACGGCGGCGTACGTTCTCGAAAAGATCGCTCGGCAAAATAAAGAAGCCTTTCGTCTTTACCAAATCTTCGCGAGCCTGTTCCGCGTCACCGTCGGAGAGTTCGGCGTAATCAAAAGAAACATCTCCGGCTTCGCGCTCGCCCGCATCGATGTAGTCTATAAGATTTTCCGATATATAGCGGTAAAACAATATGCCGAGGACATATTGCTTGAAGTCCCAGCCGTCCACGCTGCCTCGCAGGTCGTTGGCGATATTCCAAATCGTGCGATGAAGTTCCGCGCGTTCCTGTTCTTTTTTGCTATCAGGCATTATCAACTTCTCCTCCGGAGCTTACGCCGACGCTGCTTTTCGTTTCGTCCAGTCAAACCGAGCATCAGTCAAAGTCCCGTTCCTTTCGGTGAAGATTCACGTTTTCTATACGTATTTCATGAGAGATTATAATCTTTCATACCGCATACGTCCATTTTCCCACTCACCGTCCCACCCCCCTCTCGCGCTTCCGGTATTCTTCCGCTTTTTCCAGCACAGCCACCGCACCAGGGTGAAGCCGTAGCGCCTCCCGCTCATCCGTTCCGCGTTCTCGCTCCAGTTTCAGTACTTCCAGGGCGTGATCGACCTGCAATCTGAATCCCATCGTGCCGGGCGGGTACACGCCTTTTTCAAACCCGCGATCCAGCTCCGCTATTCTCTGGTTCCGCCTTTCCTCCGATGCTCTCTTCTGAATTTCACGGACTACAGCGTCAAAGGCTGACTTCATCTCCGGGGCGTTCCTCTCCGCTTCCAGACGAGCCTGAGCCTCGATATTCGCTTTTATGGCCTTCCATTCGGCAGATCCGGAAGAAGACTTCTCCGCTTCTTCCTTCGCGTACTCAGGAGTTAGGCTGCGCTCCACTTCTTTTTGACTATATCCGGGATATTTCCCACCTCCCGCTTTCTCCCAGAGAGTAGCCGCACGCGAACGGATGGCTCTATCCTTCGCCTTCCATGCCTCATACTCTCGTTGCCATTGGGCGTGACCAAACAACAGCGGTTCCAGTGGTTCTTTTTTCGCGTGGGCATTGCGTTCAGCTTCCGTCTCCAAGTATTCTTTGTAAATGACTGCCTTTTCAGCCGCAATTTTCTCGGCCTCAATTTCAATTTGTTTCTCTGCCGCCTCAGCTATGCGCGGCTCTGCTATCTCCCGCGTTTTCTTATCTAACGTTGCTTTCAGCTCTGACCATCGTTTTTTCAATTCACCAAGCGAAATCGGGGTTGCCGCGGTTGTTTTCTGTCTCGCCGCCTTTTCCCCACACTCAAGCTCCTTGATGTAACCCCGAAGCTCCGGGTTGGTTATCCGTATTCCGTTTTTCGTAGCGATCTCCGCGCATTTGCGTTTGTAAGCCTCCGTGCCGTTCAGCTGTACTCCGCTCCACTTGCTTTGAGCGAGCCGCAAAGAGGCAAGGAGTGAACTGTCCCCCTGGTCGTAAACCTTTATGACACGACCGACATCAATGAAGGCCACGGCTCCGGGCTTGTCCTGAGACGTAAACTTTACGCCCTGTTTCGTCACGGTCATGGAAAAACCCGCCAGTCCGGTGTATTCCTGCGGTGTGTTGGTGGTTGTGCCATCCGGCCTTTCCAGCAGCAGAATTCGCCTGTTCTTACGATGCCGCCACTTCTCGGCTTCCTCCGGCATGTTGAGACTGCGAAGCCACTGCTCGTAGGACATGAAAGTCACAGATTGCATTTTCATGGATGTCCGCTGTTCTTTTTGTTTTTCCTTCAACACCGCCCGCTCATAAGCGTGTTTCGTCGCCAGTACCGAGCGCTGTTTGTTGATATATTGGCGTGTCGCGCTTTTGGCAAAAGATTCGGAGAGCGCCTGACGTTCGAGTTTCTGCCGGTCTCGCTGCTCTTTTCTCTCTTTCTGCTGTGTCGTATAAAGCCGTTCACGGTGCTCTTTGTTTTCTTTGGAACTTTCGGCTCTGGCACGGATGTAGGCGTTCCAGTTTTCGCTATTTTTGTTCGCGTCGTCGAGAGGGTGCGGATCATGTATCTTCGACTTGTCGTCGTAAACGAACTGCGCGAGAGGGTGAATCTCTCGATACGGTCCCAACTGTTTTTCGAGTTTGCTCAACGCCAGATTCCGGGACACGTCGCTGACTTTCACGGTCACATCGTCAATGATGACGACCGCGCCGGAGCCTTTCTTCTGGTACTTCATCCCGTTGAGGGAGAGCAGATTGTAAAAATCCTCCCACGTCGATAGACCTTTGAACTTATCCCTCAAAGCATTCTGGCCTTTGCGTATGGCCGACTGCTCCCCGGTAAGATTCTCCATGTCCTGAACTTTTTGTGGTATCGAGTTGTCGGGTGAATAAGGTTTCCTGACAACTTCTCCCTGTTCGGTGATCGCGCTCCAGGTGTTGTTTTCGGTTTGCCAGCCCTGGGCGTGCTCGATTTTTCGTGCCGCCCGCGGGAGTGATCGCTTTCGTCGTGTCGGGATCGATTCGGTTCACGCAGATATGCAGGT
>JAISWV010000199.1 GCA_031270755.1 Synergistaceae bacterium | reverse complement strand
CTAATCCACGAAAGACAAAGTATCATCACAACAGGAAAATTCCTGCCTGAGGCTTAAGTTGTTGACATTGAAAAAAGGGGTAAGAAACGGACTCCCCATCGTGCTGGGGTACGTTCCTATTGGATTGGCCTATGGCTTGCTGGGGCAGCAGGCGCATTTTTCGGTATGGATGATTCTGTCGCTGTCCCTTTTTGTTTTTGCCGGGTCCTCGCAGTTCATCGCGGTGTCGATGCTGCACGGGGGGGCCGATTGTTTCGCCGTCGTCGGAACGACCTTCATCGTCAACTTTCGTCACCTCCTAATGGCGGCGGCTCTGGCACCCCGTTTGGAGTCTTGGTCGACGCTCCGGCGTTTGCTCATGGCAAGCATGTTGACGGACGAATCCTTTGCCGTTCACTCCATGTGTTTTGACCGAGACGACGTGGACTCCACGGCCGCCATCATCACCAACGCCGTCGCGTACCTGGCCTGGGCGGCGTCGGGCGTGGCGGGGTTTCACCTGGGGTCTTCGATCGTCAGTCCCAGGACCTGGGGGCTGGACTTCGCGCTTCCCGCCATGTTCACGGGGCTTTTGGTGCCGCTCTGCAATAGCAGCCCGGCTCTGACGGCCGCCGTCTGCGGAGGCGCCACTGCGGTGCTGCTGCACTGCCTCGGGTTCGGCAGGTGGGCCGCCTTCATCGGTGCTCTCGCCGGAGCCACCGCCGGCACCGCGTCGAGCGTGTTGCAGGATAAAACGGCTCCGCCTCCAAACGGTCCGAACGACGCCGCCGGGAGCAAGAGATCTTCCAGTATCGGATCTTCCGGCACGAGAGTCTCTCATGGATAAATCTTTATGGATCGTCGTGGGAGGCATGACGGCGGTGACCCTGCTGCCGCGGGTTCTGCCGATCTTGCTGCTGTCGGGCCGCAAATTGCCCTATCTGGTGGAGCGATGGCTGTCGCTGATCGCCCCGGCTATTTTGTCGGCGCTTTTGTTTCCCGAGCTGCTCTTCGTCAACGACGCGGACTCCGCCTTCTTTTCGTCCAAAACATTCCTGCTGGCCTCCTTGCCCGCGTTCTTCACGGCCTGGCGAACGAAAAGCCTTTTCAAGACCGTCGTCGCCGGAATCGCCGCCGCCGCTTTCCTGCGCTATGTTTTGAGCCCATGACGAACCGTCTTCATTGAGCGATTTCTGGTCGGTTCCTCATCGTCGCCGAATATACCAAAAGTTCAACGTCACTCTTCTTTATTCTTCAGGAGGAGGATTTTTATATGGGTCTACTCCCGTGAACTGTATAACTTTTTTTATAGCTTCTTGGTTGTCTTTCGCTGAACCAATGATCGATATAATCGTGCCAACCATTGCCCTAAACTGAAAGTCCGTCATGCCTAAAGCCCCCCCCTCGCTATCGATCACATTCTGAAGCATAATTCTCTGCCTCCTTATCCTGCCAGTTCAGATTCATGTATATAAATAAGCTGTGAAGAACGTATTTCGTAACCGTTCTCGGGTTCAGTGTACAAGAAAAAGTACCATAGGGCAACAAGAAGGAAAAACAAACACAATTTTGTCGTTTTGCGCCGTCCCGCGAAAATCTGGCATGTTTGTACTGCACGCGCCCGTCTTCTTCGAGTGCTTCCTGGTCGATTCCTCGAAGGTTTGGAAACAAAAAAAGTTGCAGTCGGCCATACGTATTGATAAACTCTTTCCGAGGTGATCCGACGTGAGGAAAGATCTGGAGGACTGGCTTAGAGGAGAAGCACAGCAAGAGTCTTTGTTTGCCGCGTGGAATGTGGATGTGGCCGCACCCGACGTCGTTCGTGAGCTGGACTATCCGGTCATTCCCCTTTCGTTTCCTCTTTCCGGCAGAGAGCGTACGCCTGAAGAAAGCACGTCGGCGGAAAGCGCCCTCGAAGCCAGCACGGCCGAAGCAAGCACAAACGAAGAAAGCGCAAGCAAGGAAAGTATGGCCGAGGAAAGCATCGAGGAAAGCATCGAGAAAAATACAATCGAGGAAAGTATAATTGAGAAAAACATAATCGAAGAAAATATAATTGAGGAAAATATAATCCAGGAAAGCCCGACCGAAGAGCGAGGCACCTTCGAGGAAATTTTGTCTGAAAACGTGACAGTGGATGAATTGGGGACTCCCGAGGCAAAAGAGGGCTCGGAAAAGATTGTTTCGGAAGCCGGCATTTTCGAGGACCCTTTTGCAAAACCCCTTACGGGGCCCGATAATGAAGGGCCTCCCGAGGAAAACGAAGAAAACGACGATGGCACTCGCGAAAAAAATGACAAAAATGACAAAAATGAAAATGAAAAAGAGAATGTGCAGATCGGCAGCGCCCGAGAAATCCACGACGGAGAAAAGAAACACTGGGAGTTTCCGGAGTGGGAAGCGACTCGCTTTGCGCAGCGTTTGCGGCGTATCGAGCAGATGAGACGCGCGTCTACCGCATACAAACGCAGAGGATTTCGCGGACGCCAAGGGTGTATTCTCTCTTTGTGTGTCCTCGCCCTCTTTTTCATCGGGACGACCTTTGCCGTCTACCGTCATCTGCAGCGCAATTCTTATTCTTTCTTGATGGACGGGGCGAAGGCGCTTTACGACCAAGAACAGTACGAACCCGCTTTCGAAGCTTACAAACAAGTCGCGGACCGCTATCCCAAAAGAGTCGAGCCTCTGTTGGACATGGCCCATGCCGCCGAGCGCGTGGGGCGCGTGGAGGAGGCAATCATGGCCTACCGATCCAGTTTGGAGCTCTTCCCCGCCGACGCCGCGCCGTCCCGCTCCGGGGTCTTCCATGAAATCGGGCGCCTTTACGTCAGCTTGAAGGCATGGGATAAAGCTCAGGAGAGCTTCCAGGAGGCCGCGGCGATGGACTCCACGAATTACAGCGCCTATTTCGCCCTGGGCGGCGCCCTGGAGGAACAGAACAAACCGATAGAGGCCATCAAAGCTTACAAACACGCCCTCGACCTGAGCCCGTCCTCTAACGCGGCGCAGGAGGCCATAAGACGCGTGTCTCTGCTTCTGCCCTCCGCGGAACCGAAGGGGGATGCTCTGACGGACCAAAAATACCAGCACGCGATACAGGTGGGGAGCGTGGCCTTGGAGCTGAAACACTACGAAGAGGCTTCCCGATATTTTTCGGAAGCGCTGGCGATCCGCAGCGATGACGCAAACGTATGGGTGGGTTTTGCCGACGCGCGCGCCAATCTCGGCGACGCCGCCGGGGCCGTCAAGTCCCTGGAAAGGGCGTTGGCGCAGGACCCGGACCATGAAGACGCCCAAGCCAAACTCGCTCGATTGAAAGAAGCGCAAAACAAGAAAAAAACGCCTTCGCGGTCTCGAAAAACTCCTCGTTCCGCGCCGCGCAGTTCAAAAAAGAGCACAAGCTCAAAGAACACGAGCTTTCGAGCCACGCCCGCTGGCGCCTCATCTGGAAATTTTGTGAAAAGCCTCGATAAAACCCTTTCGAAGCGGGAATTTTTCGAAAGTGGGGTCGATCACTATCGCAAAGGAGAATACGCACAGGCCTTCGAGGCGTTTTTAGCCTGCCTGCGCTTGCAGGAGCTGCGCTTGCAGGAGCTGCGCTCTCAGGGGCTAAGCTCTCAGGAGCGGGAATTTCCCCCCTTTCTCTCTTTGACCGGCGATCCGGGGCCTTTGTGGAGGGGTTTTCGGGCAAACCTGAACATCCCCTCCGACGTGAAGCTCCTTGCCGAGGCGGTTCGCATCAACCCAGCGGATCGCGATCTCTACTTGAACCTTTCCATGACGGGGACGAAGATGGGCCTGGACAGAAAAGCCTGGCGAGCGACGTTGAACGACATCCACTCCCACGCTCTCGCACGGCAATAAGACATGTATTTTGGGGTATAGAATAAAATAAATGGGGGCGTTACAATGAGTGGTCTTTTTGACGCGGCGCGCGTCAAGGCGAGGGAGGCGTTGGGACAGTCGGTGGTGAAGGCGTTGAAGGCCAAGGGGTACGAAGCGGTTTATGCGCCTTCGAAAGAAGCGGCATTGGAGGAGGTTTTGAAGCTGATCCCCGAGGGAGTGTCTGTCGGAGTTCCGGGGACGGTGACGGTGCGTGAGATCGGCGCCATGGAAAAACTGGAGGAGCGCGGGTGCACCATCTATCACCACTGGAATCCCGCGTTGTCGCCTGAAGAACGTTCGCAGGTTTTGATGGACGAGTACTGCGCGGACTATTTTTTGACCAGCGCCAACGCCATCACCAGGGACGGCAAAATCGTCAATATCGACGGCAACGGCAATCGCGTCAGCGCTATGGCTTGGGGGCGCAACACCTTGATTTTTGTCATCGGCATCAACAAAGTGACTTCGGACCTGGAGGCGGCAATAACTCGCAGCAGAACCGCGACCCCGCCCAACGTGCTGCGCCTGAACGGGAGCACGCCCTGCACTCAAACGGGTTATTGCGTGGACTGCGACTCGCCGGCGCGTATCTGCCGGGCGCTTTTGATTCTGGAAAGGCCAGTCAACGGCCGTAAGACGCATGTTATCATAGTGGGTGAAGATTTGGGGTTTTAGAGCCTTAGAGCCTGCGGAACAGCGGCAGGCCGGAAAATCGGTATCCGGGGTTCGAGCCTTGGGGAGGTAGAAGAGTGTCGAGCAGAGACAAAATCGCGTTGATCATGGCCGGTGGGCAGATCATTTATAAGCGTGCGGCGGAGGGAGAAACGGTCCCAATCGAGAAAGAGGAGCTCAGCGCTTATTTGGCGGGCGAGACAAGGGAAAAAACTTATATTGTGGATTGGAGCCGTCAACCCGTGTGCCACTATACGCTGCGGATGTGCAGCGACTTGATCCAGTTGGCGGGATCTCAGGTTGAAGAGGGCGCGGTGGGGGTCGTGATTACCTGTGGAACCCAGGCTTTGACGGAGGTCGCGTATTTTGCCGATCTGGTGTGGAGCTACCCGCAGCCGCTGGTGTTCACGGCTTCCGTCAACAACGCGGAGACCCCCGGATCGGAGACGGCTTTGCTTCTGTCCCAGGCGGCGCAAGCCGCGGCGTCGCGGGTCTGTTGGGGGCAGGGGGCTCTTGTTTGCCTGCAGGACAAAATCTACGCCGCGTCGGAGCTTTGTCATTTCTCCAATTACAGCCGTATAGGATACGAGGCCTTCCCCTGCGGCCCCATCGCCGAATTTTCCGAACCCGCGGACTTCCTGATCTCTCTTCGTTCTCTCCGCCGGGGCAGAATCATGGACATCGGAACTCCGCCGGCCCGCAACGTGGAAATCCTCGACGCCTCGCTGGGCGGAGGCGACATCTTGTTGAACGCGCTTCTGGACGGTCGCGTCTCCGATTTGGACGGCTTGGTGCTGGCGGCTTTCGGCGGAGGAGATCTTCCCCCCTCGTGGGTTCCGCTTTTGCGCAAGGTCATGCGCGCGGAGGTCCCCGTGGTCCTCGCTTCGCGCTGCCCGGCGGGACGGGTGCAGCCGGACAGCGATTTCGAGGGCTGTGCGAAACGTCTGTTGGACATGGGGCTGATCAGCGCCGGGACTCTGACCCCGCTGCAGGCGCGTATTCGATTGGCGGTGGGCGTGGGCGCGGAGCTGTCGGGCCAGAGCTTGCGCGTCTATATGCTGGACGAGTGATCGATGCCGATCGTCGCTATCGTTGGAAGACCCAATGTAGGAAAATCCTCTCTTTTCAACAGAATGCTCGGACGCCGAGAGGCCATCGTCGACGACACGCCCGGCGTGACCCGCGACCGGCTGTACGGTGAGGTCCAGTGGAAAGAGCGCTCTTTTTACGCCGTGGACACGGGGGGTATTCTGGGAGAACAGACCTCCTTCAGCGCGGGGATCGAGGCTCACGTAAGGCGGGCTTTAGCCGAGTGCGACCTGGTCGTTGCGGTTATCGACGGAACATCGGGCGTTACCGCCGCGGATGAGGACGTTGCGCTCCTTTTGCGGCGCAGCAAGTGCCCCGTTATCGTGGCCGTCAACAAAATCGACGACCCCCGGCACGAACTCCGAGTGGCCGACGCTTACGCTCTGGGTTTCGACGACGTCATCGGCGTCAGCGCCCTGCACAAGCGCAACGTGGACGACCTCTTGGACTTGATTGCCGCCAAGCTGCCGGAGGCGGAGGAGCTTTACGACGAGGACGAGATCCGGCTTTCCATCGTGGGCCGCCCCAACGTGGGGAAATCCAGCCTTCTCAACAAACTAGCGAAGGAAGAGCGTTCCCTGGTGAGCCCCATAGCGGGGACGACCCGCGACCCCGTGGACACGTCGGTGGTCATGGAGGGGCGCCGGTTCCGGCTCATCGACACGGCGGGCCTGCGCAAAAAGAGCCGAATGGATTCCGACCTGGAATACTATTCCTTCGTGCGTACTCTCGCGGCCGTGGATCGTTCGGACGTAGCTCTTTTGCTTATGGAGGCCCAGGAGCCCTGCACCGATTCCGACAAGAAAATCGCGGCCCACGTGGTGGAAAAAGGCCGGGGGCTGATCTTGGCCGCCAATAAATGGGACCTGCTGCTCAAGAAAGACAAACTCGGCGACAAAATGCTGGAAAAAATTCGCGATGAAATGCCTTTTTTGTCCTGGGCACCGGTTCTTTTTACGTCGACCTTGAGCGGCCGGGGCACTCAGAAAGTTGCGTCGTCCGTCATCGGCGTGTTTGAAAACCGGCGACGCCGTATCCCCACCAACGTCTTGAACCGCCTGATGCGCGACGTCCTGGCCTTCGACCGGCTACCCTCGAACAAACGGGGCAAGGCCCTCAAGATCTATTACTGTCTGCAGTCGAACATCGAGCCGCCCACCTTCGTTTTTTTTGTGAACGACCCCGACATCGTGGACAGCGCCTTCGAAAACCATATCCACAAAGAACTCCGCGCCCTGGGGGAATTTTCGGGAAGCCCCATCCGCACCTACTGGCGCGGCAAGCCTGCCGGCGAACCCTCCTGACGGAAAACCCGGGGAGGCTCGTTCGGCCCCCTGAGCTTGAGCGTTTACCAAATAGAAAGGTGACCCTGTGACCCGATGGAAATTTTAGCGGCTCTTTTTCTCGATGCCTTGCTGGGCGACCCGAAGCACGTTCCCCACCCCGTCGCCGGGATAGGGACGATCGTTCTGTTCTGGGAAAAACGTCTTTATCCCGGCGCCGATAAAAGACGGCAGGGGCTCTTGTTTTGTGCCGCCGTTCTGACGACGACGCTGGCCGTCGTGGCCGGGATTTTGTCCTGCGCGTCTTTTCTGGGGTCTTTTATTCCCGGGCTTTACGAAATTGCCGTGCTGTACCTCCTGTACTCGGCCCTGGCGTGGCGGTCGCTGAAGGACCATTCTCTGCCCGTGGCGTTGGCGTTGTTTCGCGGCGAGCTTGCGGCGGCGAGGGAGAAGCTTTCTCATATCGTGGGACGAGACACGCAGAGCCTGGACGAAGCGGGGATTCTTCGCGCCGTGATTGAGACGATCGGGGAAAATTTCATCGACGGCGTCTTCTCCGTTCTGTTTTTTATGGCCTTGGGCTACGCATGGGGCGAGGCAGCGGGGGCGGTTTTTGCGGCGTGGTTCTTCAAAGGAGCGAGTACCCTCGACTCCATGGTGGGCTACGACGACGAGCGATACCGTGATTTCGGGCGAGCCGGCGCGCGGCTGGACGACGTGCTGAACTTCGTCCCAGCGCGCCTGGGAGGACTGGTCGTGCTGGCCGCCGGAGGGTGCTTGGGGTACCCCTTTTCCCGAGGGCTGCGGGTTTTTCTGCGCGACCGGAAAAAGCACAAAAGCCCCAACAGCGCCCACGGAGAGAGCGCTTTCGCGGGGCTGTTGGGCGTTCGCCTGGGAGGGGGCGCCGTATATGGAGGCGTGTTCGAAGAAAGGCCCGTAATCGGGGACCCCGGCAGCCGGGACGTCGAGCCCTTCGACATCCTCCGAGCCCACTCCGTCCTCGACGCGTCGGTCGCCTTCTCCGCTCTCATTTTGTACTTTATTGCCGTTGCTTCGTGATTGCCCATGCCCTTTTTCGAACGCAGCCACGGCGCAAATCCCGAAAAACTGTACGCCGCCATGGGGCTTCCTTTGCCGGAAAAGATCATCGACTTCAGCACGAACACGAACGCCCTTCCTTGGCCGTCCTGGTATGAAAGTTGGAGCGAAAGCTGGGACCTTCGCCGCTGTTTGGCCTCTTATCCCGACGACGAAGCGACGGCTTTGCGGTCGGAGATTGCCCAGCGTGAAAGCCGTCACATCGAGGGCTGTTCTGTGCGGAACGTCTTGGCCGTCAACGGGTCCAACGAGGCCGTCTATTTGATCGCCTCGTTTTTCGGCGGGAGAAAAACGGTGCTGTGGCAGCCCGTTTATGGAGAATATCTTCGCGCGCTCTCCGCCTATGGCGCGGACGTCAGCGGCGTGTTCTCCCCGGACGACCTGCCCCGGGACGCGGAGGCGTTTTTTTTGTGCAACCCCTGCAACCCCACGGGGGGATACATTGAAGGAAGCGTGCTCGAAAAGCTCATCCTGCGTCACAGCCGCACGTTGTTCGTCGTGGACGAGGCGTATGTGGATTTTTTGATAGGTTCGCCCACGCACGCCCCAATCGATTTCCTTCGGCACCGGAACGTCGTCGTCCTGCGTTCTTTGACGAAGATCTTTCACTTATGCGGAGCGCGCATCGGCTACGTTCTGGCCTGCGAAGAGCGCATCGCACAGCTCGGGACACGCCGGCCCACCTGGAGCGTCAACTCCGTGGCCCAGGCCGCGGCCCTGGCCTTCATGAAGGACGGCGCGTTCGTCCGGGAAACGCGCAGTTTCTACGCCGAAGAGACGCCTCGATTTGTCGCGGCAACAGAGAGGGCGGGGTTTAAAGTTCTCCCCACCCGAACGCATTTTTTTCTCGTGGAGGTCGCCGACGACCAAAAAGTGATGGAAGCCCTTTTGAAGCGAGGTCTTGTGGTGCGGCACACCCGAAATTTCCCCGGCCTCGACGGGCGATATATCCGTGTCTCCACGCGAATGCCGGAAGAAAACGACCTTTTGGTCCGCGCCTTGCAAGAAACACCGAATGGTAGGCAAGAAGCATTCCTGAGATAAAAATGACCCGCAAAGTTAGAAAACTGCCTGGAATGATTGTTTCAGCCAGGATACTTGCGAGCACACCCGCTTTACTCCACATATTTACACAGCTTGGCTTATACCGTGTGTTGAAGATGGCTTATAGCAGAGGTATTCACATTGTCGTCCGGGCTTGTGCTATAATTCCATTATATTAATAAATTTTTATTTTTAGCATTTTATTTTTAAGAAAAGGGAATGCAAACAAG